>CAZGLA010000038.1:0-4297 GCA_964526575.1 uncultured Candidatus Peribacteria bacterium
TTTTCAATTGATAATTATTTGATCTTTAAAGTGTATCTACTCTTACTACTGGTTCGGAGTGTTTGCCTGATGGATCGGTATGTCCATTTCCCAGCTTTTCACCGAGGCTAACCAATGCATCTCGAACAGCTGTCCAGGAACTTCCCGGATGACTCTTGAGGTACAAAGCAACAGCACCAGCTACATGGGGTGTTGCCATACTTGTGCCGCTCAAAATTCTCGTACCACCACTTTTCCAAGTAGAAAGGATATTGACTCCGGGAGCACCCAGGTCCACTACATTGCCCCAATTACTGAAAGACGCAAATGTATCATCAGTACCATAACTGGTACTGGCGCCGGTACCGCCTAGATTCCCATCAGAATCAGCTAAAGCAGAGACAGTAATCACTGCATCATTATAAGCAGCTGGTACAAGAGTACCGGCATTCTTGCCTTCATTTCCGGAAGCCACTACATAGGTGACACCCGCATCACGAGAACGACAAATTGCTTTATGTAATGGGTCATTATTACTATTGCCACAATTATTATCGCTTGTCCCTGAGCCACCTAAACTCATATTCGCAACAGTGATGGGCCCACCATTTTGGGGAGCCTTTGAGGTGACAAAATCGATACCACAGATGAGAGTTGCCCAGCTACCATAACCACTATTGTTCAGCACACGCACTGCCCAAAGCTTCGCCTCTGGCGCCACTCCGACAACGCTCGTTCCATTATCCACAGCAGCAATAGTACCCGCTACATGAGAACCATGACCATTGCCATCATTGTAGCTGCCGCCACTCGAACAATTTTTTCCTCCGGCAATATTTGCTTTGAGATCAGGATGAGAAAGATCAATGCCGGTATCCAACACCGCAACATGAATATCTTTACCATTATTAGCTTTGTTTTCTGCATTCATACGATTAATACCCGTAGGTAATGTTTGTTGAGACAGGTGACTGGCGATCTTCACCAATCGATCTTGAGTGACATATGCCACTCGTGGATCTTTTTTCAATTGCTCAACATGAGCAGCTGACATCGTCGCAGCAAATCCTTTGAGCGCCTTGTCATATGTAAATGATGGTGAGAGTTGATAAGTATCTTTGATGCTCTGGATTACCTGAGTATCCTCTTCATCCTTCATTACTACGATATAATGTCCGGGCACAAGATCTTTTTCTATACCCATTTCTTCATTCCCATTTCTATCTACCAATGCATACATTGCTTCACCGAGACTATCTCTATAAGTCACAGCCAGTCCCACAAATAAAACCATAAGACCAACAAGACCATATACTTTTACTTTTTGCCTTACTTTTTGTTTTTTCATATATTTTTATGTAATCATTATAGTGTAACACAAAAACCATGGCATTTAAATGAAATTTGTACTTTAAGAATCGTGAATCGAGAATCGTCAATCGTGAATGAAACTCGGTTCTGTCATCCCGAAGCGACTGAGCGTAGCGAGGGAGTTCGAGGGATCTCGTGGTAAGACCCGTCCAATAGTCAATGAGAAATATTTCATTTTTTGGCAGTTTAAAATAGTCAAAGATTATTCTTGATGAAGAAGACTAGCTGCATCACAAAGCATGTTCTGAGCTCTGTCGAAGGGAGATTCGGGATGACTGTGCTATTTTATCCAGTAATCTTTGCTTGATCATTTCCTTTAACTCATCCAATCCTGCTTTTTTCTCGGCCGATACAAACACCGGTGAGAACTCTTTATATTGTTTTTGAATTTCTTCTTGGGAAAAAGGTGATGGGAGATCATATTTATTGAATACAAATATTTGTGTTCGATCACCAATCCCCAAATCCTTAAGAATATCTTCGACGATCATGATTTTATCTTCCATTTTGGGATCGCTGTAATCAATTACATGCACAATAACATCGGCATGAATGGCCTCTTCAAGCGTCGATTTAAAAGATTTAATGAGACTGGGCGGAAGATCACGAATAAAACCAATGGTATCTGAAAGCATGACAATGTGCCCCTGTGGTTTTTTTTCATCAGCAATATATAACTGACCAATGCGAGTATCGAGGGTGGCGAAAAGTTTATTAGCGACATATGCATCTTTTTTGGTAATTGCGCGAAGTAAACTTGATTTGCCCGCATTGGTATAACCGACAATGGCTGCTGTAGGCAAATTGAGTCGAGCTCGATGCTCACGATGCTGAGTGCGTACTTTTTCTAAATGTTTCAATTTCATCAATACTTTATGTTCATGCTCTTTGAGATGTCTTTTCATACGCTCGATATTGGTTTCCCCGATACCGGATGTACCGATGCCACCACCCTGACGAGAGAGGTCCAAACCTAAACCGAAAATACGTGGTCCAGTGTGACGAATGGCAGCTAATTCAATTTGTAGCTTTGCTTCAGCACTCTTGGCATGTTTGCTGAAGATCTTGAGAATGAGATCTATTCTATCCCAAGCCTCCATCTTCACTTTTCGCAATTGTTCATTCAGCCGATAAACCTGTCCTGGCTTTAATATGTTGTTAACGACGACAAGCTTCGCTCCCAGAGCCTTCCCATCGTCCATTATTTCTTGAATCTTTCCTTTACCAACAAAAGTGCCATAGTCGGGAATACCGCGTCTTTGCACTTTTTTGACCACCACTAAGCCTCCAAATGTATTTACGAGATTTTCTAATTCTTCCAAACGCTCAAAAGCTTCTTTTTGACTAACAGTCTTAGGTACGACATCAATTAAAATAACCGGAAGACTCATAATAATTATCAATTAACGATTAAACCTGCGGTTCCCCTTCGGGGGCAATTATCAATGGGAACACCAAACTGCATTGGGTTTTGAGTTCATTGATAATTTTCAATTGATAATTGTTAATTTTTCTCTTGATGCTTATGTTCCTCATGATGCCTGCCGCTCAAATGTCCCAGGTCACCGGACGGTAAATAAAGTAAAAATAAGCCGATCAGGATGCCAATAATATTGCTCCAAACGGGATGTTCGGGGAGAAAGTACATATCTATGAGATTCCAAGTTCCTCGCCACACCAAAACCACCCCGACAACAATAATAATATCACGGAGGAAATACTTTCTCGGTGAAAGTGATAAGCCGGATTTGGGAGTCTGATGAAAAATCTTATCCCAAATGGTTGATTTTTGATTATCGTTACTAGAAAGCATAAAAAAGGATTACTTTTTCAGTAATATAACATATTGGAAATGGCCTGTGCCATTATTGATTGAAGGCAGTGAACCATTCCTGCGTCAGGTTCACCGCATAAACCACATTAATATTACATACTGCAAATTAGCGTTTCTCAGGCTCCGCCATGAACCCGAGCGAAGCGAGTGGTTTATGGTGGGCGATAGTGGACTCGAACCACTGACCTCGACATTATCAGTGTCGCGCTCTAACCAGCTGAGCTAATCGCCCATATATAAGCAGGCGCAGTATATAAATGACAGTTGGAGATGTCAAAATAAGAATGAAGAATGGAGAATGAAGGAAGGAATAAGAATTAGGGTGAAGGAAATAAAAACAGAACAAAAACCTTCATTCTTCATTCTAATCCTTCATTCTCAGAGACACGAGGATACACAAAAAAGACTTAAGTTAGCTTAAATCTCGTGTCTCTAACATCCTATGTGCAGAAGAGAAGAGAGGTGTGATAAACGACCTCAATAACCTTAATGGTTAATTGTGCTCCCTTGAAAGGAGGTGATCCATCCGCAGATTCCCCTACGGATACCTTGTTACGACTTAGTCCCAGTCAAAAGTATTACCTTGTCTCCACCGAGGTGGGTCTTCTGGTACTCCCTTCTTCCATGACTTGACGGGCGGTGTGTACAAGATCCAGGAACATATTCACCGCCGCGTGGCTGATCGGCGGTTACTAGCGATTCCAACTTCATGAGGGCGAGTTGCAGCCCTCAATCCGAACTGAGGAACGTTTTTTGAGATTTGCTCCAGCTTACGCTATTGCTTCTCGTTGTGCGCTCCATTGTAGCACGTGTGTCGCCCAAGGTGTAAGAGTCATGCTGATTTGACGTCATCCCCACCTTCCTCCAGCTTACGCTGGCAGTCGGCTGTGAGAAATACAACACAGCCCGAGGGTTGCGCTCGTTTAGGGACTTAACCCGACATCTCACGACACGAGCTGACGACAACCATGCAACATCTGTCACCACTTTCCCTTTCGGGCACTTCCCTGTTTCCAGGGCGTTAGTGGGATGTCAAACCTTGGTAAGGTTCTTCGCTTACCGTCGAATTAAACCACATGCTCCACCGCTTGTGTGGATCCCCGTCAATTTCTT
>CAZGLA010000039.1:0-4288 GCA_964526575.1 uncultured Candidatus Peribacteria bacterium
GACAATAACAAATATGTACTGTCTCGGGTTTAGTAATAACTCCTTTAGCTTCAGCATGACTAGATGAGATAACTACATCATATCCCGACAAATCTAAATCTTCGAATGCTCGCGGACGAAACATAGGTATCATCTTATGGATTTTGGTCGCAAATGGAAGATTTTGTAGGCTAGTTGTGATTACCTTTCTATTTGCCAATTCTGGTACCTTATTTTTGTCATACACCGAAGTATAAATAGGCGCATCGGTATACATGTCGGTCAAAGCCAATAAGACATTCAATTCACCACCATGTGAGGTAAGCCAATCATTAACCAGAGCAACTTTCATAAGCAGCTTGAATTATGGCAACACTATAGCACAAACTAGCCAAGATACTGTTTCCAGTTTCGCGTTATAGACAAGAAGACTTGATTACTCCATAATGCTACTTCCCTTGCACTCTTATGTCTCGATTTAGCATACCCGAAGAACATCTCGGAAATCCCATCATCGTATCTGGAGCCAGAAACGTACCAGCATTGCATGACGCAGAATATATCAGCCAATTTCCTGATACTATAAAGCCTTTGCTCTTGAAAGCTGCAGAGCTCGAAGCCCAAGCACGTGCAATCACTTTGATTTATCGAGAAAAATTACATATCACTCTCGAGCCTGGAGAAGCGGAAGCAAAAGCTGAATTGGAAAGAAGAACCGGTATCGGGAATCCCTGCTTCGCACTGAATGACTCGGGAACTATTTATGGGGTAGGTCATATCCAAGTGCAGGGAGAAGTACGTGTTTGGAATGCATATGATCCACAGCTTCTTAATAGTTTAGAAACAAAAAACTACTTTCCTGAAACAATCCCAGCAGCACATGCTAAGGAAATGGCTGAACTTGTTCTGCCAGATCCGCTTACTTTGGTTTGTGAGATTGGTGCTGGTTCTGACATACAAAGAATGAAGCATCTTAATAGAGAAATCACAGACAAAGGTGGTGTGATGATTTGTCACGATATGCCTCCAGCCTTAGTAAATGATGCTCGCAGTAAGGTGGGAAATATACCTTACATCTTCCTACCTCCTGTACCAGAATTCTTAGGTGAATGGTTAAAAAGCGACAAACGAAAAAAAACGTTAACCATGAAGAATGTTTTATCTGCTATGACGCCGTTTGATATCGAGGAAATCATCAAAGTTGCCAAATACGGCGAAGTAGAAAATATCGTTGTTACTCAATCGCTCGGCCATCCCTTCAAACGTTTTATGGACAACAAAACCGCAATGCGTGTAGAACACCTAGCAGACCAACTAGCCCTACATAAAGCACAAAAGCTTTCGCGAGGAAGAGATGTAGAAATTTTAAGGCAGATATTTTCGTACCACTCTCATCAAGTGATGCATGCTGGCATCCTCGAGATTATTCGTGATTACTTTTTCAATCGCTGCCAGAAAGCTGGGTTTGAACATCAAGAAATCAGTCGAAGCAGTGCCAATGTAGAACTCGATCATAATGAGGCATTACAGTTTTTAAAAACGAAACTAGGAACTAAATTCGCCATAATGTTCAATGAGGCTCTCTTTAATCATATTTTATTCTTCCCTGCGGCAATTCAATATTATCAGGACAGAAGTATCATAAATGGAAAATTGCGCGTCACCAGTCAACAACTGCATTATTATATTTCCAGAAAGAAAAAAGTTAAAAGTCCGCGTGCAAGAGAATTAGTCTCACACTACCATCCAGCCAATGGTTTACCGATTCCTGCACTCGTTGCTCTTGAGAAAAACGGTGTTCTGCCATCAGGAATGCCTCTATTCCAAGAAGCTGATCAAAAACGCATAACTGATGACATTAATTATATTGGGCTAGCAATAACCTTTGATCTTTTAGGCAAAGAAGCCGGAATTGAGCCGTTCAACCATTACAATGGTAGTAAGTTGGAGGAAAAGGTTTATGAAGCCTTTGGTATTTCAGTAAATACGTAAAATAGTGTCTAGTTCCCCCAAAGGGGCCCCTTTGGGGCTAGTTTATGGACATAGATATAGGTATGGTTCTAGTTCTAGCAATTGGGAATTGGCGTTCTAATTTAGAACTTGGAACTTAGAATTTAGAATCTAGAATTATTTTATATGGTCTCCCACAGCTTGTGGAAGATAATCTTTTGCAAATCAGCAAATTCTTTTGATTCGATGATAACGGCCATCTTTTCTTGCCAGGAAGAAATCAAAACTTTATTGTCGTAAATTTTCACTTCCGGAGACCAGCTTACTTTGGGATCAGGGAAAAACTTTGTTTGTCTCAACTCTTCTACATCGTGCTTAGCGCGCTCAAAACCAGCGTCATTTTGGACCAGTATAGCCCACGCAGGAATTTTTGATTTTGTTCTACGCTCAAAATAATCAGGAAAGAAATGAGGCAAAGCTTTGAACATGGCTTCTACATTGGTATAAGCAAAAATTCTATCTTTTGCTGTTAAACTATCATCATAGGCTTCACGTATTCCTTTTTCCCCTTCAAAAAATTGCACCTTTGGACGCAATGTAGCAAAACCTTGTAGTGAAATAAATTCTGGTAAAGCTGCTAGAATCTCTTGTTTTTTTTCAGCAAATTTTTTCTCAGATTCAGTTTTCTCATGGTCAATATAATCAATTAATTTTTGGGGATCCAAGGTTTGGAAAAAGGTAGAGGCACCTTTTTTATATTTACTAATAACACCTTTTTGAATTAAAGATTCTAAGACATCATAGACGGTAGCTCGATTCAATCCAGTTTCGCCAGCAATGGTGGCTGGTTTGGCTGTACCAATCTTAAGCAGACTCAGATAAACCAAGGACTCTTTAGCGGAAAAGTTGAGCGAAGAAAGAAGTTTTTCAATCATATTGTTAAATTGTTGTCGATTAGATACCGACAGATAGTCACTTCACCTAAGCCATTATATCATACTTTCTATTAAGAAATAAGAATAGCTATCGTCATTCTTTACAGACACTGTACTTTGTATTCTGATAACTATACACTCTATGGTTAATAACTTTGAGAAATCTAAGCAAATGGAAAAACTGATACAATTGGAAAACATCGTGCATGATGTTGCAAAAAAATTGTCTTCCATCCCCAGAGAAGAGATTCGCAAGACACTGGTAATGACCAACTATCATGGTTTTGCCAAAGCGCGATTCCCAGAAGCTTTTTTGGCAGAAATCTTTAATCCTTACAGTGTCACCTCCAAAGACATTCAATTGGAAGCGGTACATGTCTCGAGTGATTTAACTAATGAAGTGCATTACCATCGCAAATCTGTGGCTGTTACCTTATGTCTTGGTCCAAATGAACATTTTCCTGCTCCCAAAGATGCAAAGGCCTTCTTTGCTGACCATTGGTCTCCATACCGCGCCGGTGACTTAGTAAAAATTCCTACACTTATTCCACACGGATTTACTGTGGATAATGGTGGTGACCTGTATTTTCTTTCCGTGCAATCACCGCCAATCGTTGGTGAAGATGGTCAGGATGATTATGTTCGGCTTCGCGGCGAATTGTCTCCAGAACATGCCGAACTTTTGACAGTCCTAGAAAAGCAATATCCTGATATGGTGGCAACCTTAAAGAAATATGAATTGATTCAGCCATCCTTACCATCTTGGGAGCAAATCAAGAATGGCCTTAATGCTGCGGTTCTGGAAAAGGCACGCCAGCTTGAAGAGCCTACTCTAGTCATAGTCCCTCCCGTGAGCCGCCAGGCTATAGTAGAGGCTATTAACGCACATAAAGTAAATGGCCAAGAATATGACACCCATACCTACGACCTTGGAAATGATGATTTATGGAGTGGTGGTAAACCAGAGGGTAAAGAACTTCCTTGGGAAGTATCTATCGTCACTGGGGCACAAGAGGTAAAAGTAGATAAAGCGATTATAAGAACGAACTATCAGATAGCTAGAGCATGGGTCAAAAAATATGAGGATCAACGTGTAGACGTGATTAATGATGCAAGAACCTACTTAGTTTTAATGATGAGAAGTTTAACTGCTGGCAAGCCAGTTGATAAACAAAACGGGACAGTCTTAAATGCTAAGAATCTTACTGAATCTTCCCTCGTGGCGGATGGTTTTTGGCGCCATGATCGGGTGCGCTTGCACGACGTTTATCCTCATCGTAGCTACAATAACCTTCGTGTGCGTGGTTTAGTGAAAGTAATGTAGTTTTTTTATTGAATCCGAAGCAAAGAGGTACACTCAAAAAACACCTTCTCTTTTGAGTTGGTGTTCTAATTTTCAATTTTAAATTGACAATTTTAAATTT
>CAZGLA010000040.1:0-4430 GCA_964526575.1 uncultured Candidatus Peribacteria bacterium
CCCTCGATTCACTCGGGGCGGCGCCAGCACCTACACCTGCGCCTGAACCTCCCAGAGTGAATGTTGAATATCCGCCACAGGAGGTTGCTGAAATGCAGATGCCTACAAGTCAAATAAAGAATGAAACTCCCGAGAGCTTTGTTGGTTCAGCTCCTGAGCCAGCACCTGTGCCTTCTGTACCGCCGCAAAATCTGGCGGCACCATCATCTGCTCCTGCTATTTTACCAGCGGAGGAGGGGAGATCTGGTCCTTGGCTCGCTATTTCTGTTATTGGTATTGGGGCAGTGGTCATTATCGGTATTCTCTATTTTGGCTATCAATTAATTTTTGGTGGACCAGCGCCACAGCCAACATTGACACCGACTGTTACACCTACCACAACTGCACCAACTGTCACGCCGACGGCCACACCGACACCGACTGTGGCACCGGTTATGCCTCCGAATGATATACAGAGAGAAAAAGATATCACCGATTTGCAAGCAGCTTTGGAACGCTACTTTACTGATAAGAGTAAATATCCTAAAGCGACAAATTATAATAGCATGCAAAATAGTCTTATCAGTGGTCAATATTTGACGAGGCGAATACAAGATCCTTTGTTTCCCACGGAGCAGTATCAATACACAGTAGACTCCGATCAAAAAGCCTATGAGTTAGTTGTTCAATTCGAAACTAATTTCTCTACATTATTGAGTGGGGGAAGTAGTAGTTATCGTTTCCGCAGCCCCATAAAGAGTTAGTTTGTGGATAACTCCAGGGAACCTTACTAGTACGTACAAGATACATTGTACATATAAAGAGTTATGCATTAGGTTATCAACATATCCCCTGTTTTGAGCTTACAGCTCAAGAATTTAGGTGTAGAGGTAGCTATAGTTTAAGTAACTAGATATTGTAAACTAGTTCTAGTTCTTGTGCCTATTTTCTACCCCTCGAACTATCACTACCTCTGCCACTATTCCTTATGACTATAGATTCATTGATTAGGTCCTATCAAAATCTTCCCACTCATGAATGTGAGCTCCTTATTGCTCATGTCCTCAAAAGAGATCGTTTGTGGGTACTGACCCATCCTGAGTACGCTATATCGCCCAAATCTCTGCAACTTATTACTAAGTCTCTGAAGAAGCTGAAGATTGGTATGCCTTTAGCACAAATAGTTGGTTTAAAACGATTTTATGATGTCGATTTTATCGTAAATAAGCATGTGCTGATTCCACGACAAGAAAGCGAAGAACTAGTGGATTTAGTGGCCTCTGACATCAAGTCACAAAAGAAAATTACTAGAATTGCTGATATTGGAACCGGTTCGGGATGTATCGGACTTATTTTGGCAAAAAGATTTCCTAAGAAGGAAGTTTTTTTATTAGATAACAGTAAACGTGCTTTAAAAGTGGCGCAGCAAAATACTGACAGGCTAGGTTTAGATGTTAAAGTACTATTAGGTGATTTGTTGATTCCATTAAAGAGAACATTGCCTGATATTATTGTGGCTAATTTACCTTATTTAAGCAGTGAAATTTATCGAAGCACATCTGTGTCAGTAAGAAAATTTGAACCAAAGCGCGCCTTATATGGTGGTACCGATGGTTTAGATATTTATCGCCAGCTTTTTCGTCAAATAAAAAAGTACTATAAGGGTAAAAAGCATCCTAGTATTTGGTTAGAAATATCTCCTGAGCAAGAGAAAATATTAAAAAAAGAAAAACAAAACCTTCATTCTCCATTCTCAACCTGTCCCGAGCGCAGTCGAGGGGTTCTTCACTCTTCATTTTCGTTTCACAACGACTTAAGCGGACGTTTCCGCTTCGTTCACATTAGCTTTGCTGTCGACGGGCTCGATAATAAGGATTCGGACTCACGTCTTGCTTAGAACGGAAATTTACTATGAGCGGACAACCTAAGAAACCAAACTTTTCACGTAAGGCATTCTCTATAGTGCGCAAATAAGCAAAACGGAAAAGGTCAGCATCATTAGCAAAAATCATAAATTCCGGAGGGGCCGCCTTTGTTTGTACACCATAGTATATTTTTGCACGTTTCCCTTTCACAAATGGTGCTGTATGCAAGGCTTGAAAGTTGGTAAAGAACTTATTCAAAGACGTGGTAGTTAATTTTTTGTTGTATTCCTTCGCCACTTCATGAATAGTGTCTAGTAAATCTTCAACAGCTTTAGGATTACCTACCGATACTGGCACAAAAGGTACCCAGGTAATATACGGAAGCACATGGTCATAAATGTTTTTTTGCCATTTTTTAATTGCTTCTTTGGTGAGGAGATCACTTTTACTGAGGGCAACGATCAGGGCTTTCTTTTGTTCCAAGATATGACGAATAATGGTTTCATCCTGACGCACTATGCCTAGGTCACTACTCAAGAGCAGGATCGCGATGTCACATTCTTCGATCACTTTATGGGACTTGATATGAGTAACATATTCTAAGTCATCACTAATTCTATTTCTTCTGCGTAGCCCGGCTGTATCTATCCAGCGTATATTCATATGCTGTTTCGGGTATTTCCGAACACTATCGATGCTATCTCGGGTTGTCCCCGGGATTTCCGACACGAAAGACCTGTCCTCCCCTATCAACTGATTGAATAATGATGATTTTCCCACATTCGGTCTTCCCAATAGAGCTACTTTTATTTCCCCTCCTTCTTCCTCGCGCTGCCCCACCTGAGCCTGTCGAAGTGTCCCTGTTCCCTCATTTTCAATTATCAATTGTAAATTGCTAATTATTGCCTTTATCAACTTATCAGTCCCCTGCTTCTGCAATGCCGCTACCGGAACAATCTCTTGGCCAATAACTTTCTTAGCTTGATTGATATTTTCTTTACTTTCTCGGTCATCAGCTTTGGTAGCGCAAACAATAAAGGGTAGATTATTCTTTCGTAACCAAGTAAGAATTCTTCTATCTTCCTGGGTCATAGGCACTGTACTATCAATAACAAAAACCAGTAATTTTGATTGAGTGAATAATTTCAATGCTCTTTCTTGAGCCATTGTATTGAGAGGATCAGTGAAATTCTCAAATACACCTGGGGCGTCCCCTACTCTGAAGCTTTTTTTCCCCAACTTAACAACGCCATAAATAATATCGAGAGTAGTACCAGCTCTTTCATGAGTAATACTTCTTTTTTTACCGATTAAATTGTTAAAAAGTGTCGACTTGCCAACATTGGGTCGACCAACGAGTGCAACAAATTGTTCCATACAAATTTAAGATTTACGACGGCGCCTTAGCAAAGCCAGACCTACCAATAAAATACCGGCAAACACCGCTGCCGACTTGGCAGTAAATAATGTTTTGATATTGCCCTTCACATTATTGGCATGAGTAATGAAGGAAAACCAATTGTGACCTTCGATAATCTCAGCTCTGCTCAAAAGATTGAATCCATAATTCATTTTGACGACCCGACCACTTAATTTACCAATGAAAGAATGGCTGGTAGTAGCATCGTTCTCACTGTTTAAATTCCAGACACAAGAAGCATGAATATCGACATCATCAGTATCCAGGTGAGAAACTGTACTGCCATTTACCACAATACTACGACCGGTCAGACTATGTACGACAGTATCAGCTACATTGATAGTTTTTACATACTCTGAATATGCCATAGAAGTTTATTTAGGTAGCTTTCCCTTCGATGAGCTCAGGGCAGGCTTCTTCACAACCATATGCAATACAGCCTCAACATCAGGGCCTAATTGCACTTTGAGACGATGTTTTCCAATAGTTTTAATAGGAGCATCTAAGATAATGGCTTCAGGATCAACTTTGAAGTCAATCTTTTTTGCCAATTCCATCATGATATCATGACGAGAAATAGAGCCAAAAAGTGTACCTTTTTTGGTCACCTTAGCCTCAAAAACCAATTCGATATCCTTGATCTTTTGGGCTAGTTCTTTACCTTGAGCGATCATTTTCTGCTTGCGCTCGTCTCTTTTGGTCTGAATGATTTTTACCTGAGCTACAAGTCCAGGAGTAGCGATAGTGGCAAAGCCTTTAGGTAAGAGAAAATTACGGCCATAACCTCTTTTGACAGTTACCAAATCATGTTTTTTACCGACATGCGGTACATCTTGTGTGAGTACTAATTTCATAGAGAAACAATTTAAAGCGAGAGTAGTCTATATCCAGATTTGTTTTTCCGCAATATACCAAGAGGTTATCAGTGAATAAATCTGCTCGGGGACACTGGGATAGCTGGGTAAAAAGGCATCTTTGACGCGTTCATGAATGAAGACAGTGTTGTAAGGAGTATATAAAGTCAGAAATGGCATATCAGCAGAAATCTTCTCATAAACGGCAGTCAGTAATTTCTTTTGTTCTTTTTCGTCTATGGTTAATCGAATTTTATCGAGAATATTATCGACAGCTACATTCTTGTACATAGAAAAGTTCAGTCCTGGATA
>CAZGLA010000041.1:0-2333 GCA_964526575.1 uncultured Candidatus Peribacteria bacterium
TCATGAACAGTTTTATATTCAACTAGTTCTGATTTACTGAACCATAGATCGATTTCATATTTGGCATCTTTTTCATCACCGGAGGCATGGGCGACATTATATACAACTTTTTCCTGTTTATCAGCATGAGTATAGCTGATATGGCTATAATCTCCGCGAATGGTACCGGGAGGAGCAGCTTTGGGCTCAGTAGGACCGACCAGCTTACGGACAACGCTGATTGCTTCTACACCTTCTAGGACCATGACAACAACAGGAGAAGCTGAAATCATTTCTACAGCCAGATCGCGGGTCTTCTTGCCACGGCGAATTTCTAAATCGTCGGTATAATGTTTACGAGCAAACTCTTTGTCGATATGTACCATCTTGAGGCCGATGATCTTAAGGCCAGCTCGTTCAAAGCGGTGGACGACCTCACCAACAAGGCCTCTTTGTACACCATCGGGTTTCATCAGCACGAATGTTCTTTCCATAAGAGGGGGAAAATTAGACTAGGGTGATACTAGCATGTACCATTGAATATTCAATGATAGTGTCAGGTTGGAGTTACGGAATAGAGGTAGGTGTAGTGGTAGTTCAAGTGGTAGGGAGTAGCAAGTAGTTATAGAAAATAGTTCTAGATCTATTCCTATTTTCTATACCTCGAACTACGTCTACTTCTACCACTATTCCCTAATTTGCAGATAAGGTGACCAGGTTATAGAATAAAATCTCCTTAGCATTGTCTATTGACAAATTACCAGTTTTAATCCATAGTACACATCTTGTCCTTACTTTTAAAAACGTATGAAATCTCAAAAACCTCATTTGGAAGCCGAGAAGATTAAGAATCCTTCGTATGGGTCTCATATTCTTGCGTTGGTGCGTCCGGCTGTACTTGCTCTTCGTTTGGGTGCTGCCTGTGCTGGCACAACTTTAGCTATGGAAGCGGGTCGTGAAATCACTGAAAGTAATGTAGCTCAAGCTCAAGCTCAAGTCCTCACGCCTGAACAAGAAGCCAGACGTCTATTTGAGGAAGGGGCAGTGGCTTTTGGTAGAGAGGATTTTCTTACTGCGCGTAATGATTTTTTGCGAGTGGAAGAAATTGCTTCGGAAGAACATTTGGCTGTGCAAACAGAAATTATAAGCTGGAATATTGCCATTTGTGATATCAACTTGTCGCGTTTTGATTTACCCTCTTCTGCTGATAGTGATGATACTGCTCGAGCCACAAACAGCAGCAATCAAGCGAGGCTGGAGGAAGTTTTGGGCTTCACGACAATTGAGCAAATACGACCGGTCAGAGACTCGTTAATCGATGCTCGTACCCGTACGGCTGCATTGGTTGCCTATTATCAATCTGAAGTTCGTGCTCGTCGTGGTGACTTTGCTAGTGACCTTGCTCGCTCGCGTGAAGCGGTAGCTTTTCTTGAGACAATTATTCCTCGTATTGAAGAACGTTATCTTGTTTTGGAAGCTGCGGCAGCAGCTGATATTGATGATGGTCATGATGATGAAGGTGATGATCATATAGTCGTTTTTGAAGGCCGTGAATATATCGAAACCCGGGAAGATATTTGGTTTACTACTCCTCGTGCTGTTACTCTAGCTACAGGTATAGCAGGACTGGCTGCCTCTGGTGTTGGTCTGGCTGGTTATTTATTGAATACTGCAGATGGTGAGGCAAATTTAGCTCGGTGCCGTGAATTGCAGTCGGGTATGCTGCCTTGTCCTTTGTCTTTGGAAAGAGAATTTCAAGCTAATAGTGATCGTGCTACTGCTTTTGGTACTACAGGTTGGATAGGTGCTGTCATGTTTGCTGGTTCAGCTGTGCTTTTCCTAGCTTTACCTGGTGAGACTCATGTTACCAGGGAACCTCGTGAGTCTGATGATGATGAAACTCTGTCTCTGGATATCACGGTAATGCCAATGATTTCTGAGACCTATGCTGGGTTTAATATTGATGGACGATTTTAATTCTGAATTCTGAATCCTGAATTTTAGATTGTGTTTTGTCTAAAATTGATAGCCTCCTTGAGGTGAAGGGGAAGCACTACCTTTTTTTCGTCTAGATCAGCAATGGTTCTACTGACTTTGAGCAAACGAACGAGGCCACGGGGCGAAAGCTGCATGGCTTCTTTGATAGTGGTGACCAGTGTCAAAGCGTCCGGAGAAACTTCTAATATTTGTGGGGCGGTGCTTAATGTCAGCTTCAAATTAGCATTAGTTTTTTGCTGGCGTTCCATTTGTATTTTATAGGCTTTACTGACTGTATCCCGAATTTCTGAAGATGATATGTTTGGGGTTTGATTTTGCCATATCTTTTTTAAAGGTAATCGTGGGACATAACTGAA
>CAZGLA010000042.1:0-2195 GCA_964526575.1 uncultured Candidatus Peribacteria bacterium
CTTCGACTTCGCTCAGGGCATGCTTAGAACTAATTGAGCAGTTTCTTCAAATATTGTCCTGTATATGACTTCTTTACTTTGGCAACTTCTTCGGGAGTGCCTTCGGCCAGTAAATAACCGCCGCCATCGCCGCCGTCGGGACCGAGATCGATGACCCAATCGACACATTTCACGACATCGAGATTGTGTTCGATAGTGATGACGGTATTGCCACCTTCGACTAATTTATTGAGTACGGTCAATAAACGTTCTACGTCGGCAAAATGTAGACCGGTAGTTGGTTCATCCAAGACATACAATGTACGCCCTGTACTTCTGCGGGCTAACTCAGTTGCCAACTTAATACGTTGGGCTTCACCGCCAGAAAGCGTATTGGCTTGCTGGCCCATTTTGATGTATCCCAGGCCCACTTCTAACAATGTGTCTAATATTTCCTTGATACGAGGAACCGGCGCAAAGAATTGCTGCGCATCCTCAACTGTCATGTCCAAAATCTGGGCAATATTTTTGCCTTTATAATGAATTTCGAGTGCTTCACGGTTGTAACGTTGTCCCTTACATTCTTCACACGGGACATAAATATCCGGTAGGAAATGCATTTCTATGCGGACTATGCCATCGCCATGACATACTTCACAGCGACCACCTTTGACATTGAAACTGAAACGACCGGATTTGTAGCCACGAGTGCGTGCTTCTTGGGTAGCAGCAAAAAGCTCACGAATATCAGTGAAAACACCAGTATAGGTAGCAGGATTGGAGCGGGGAGTGCGGCCGATCGGTTTTTGATCGATGCTGATGATTTTATCGATATGTTCAAAACCCGTACTCTTGCCGAAGACCCCAGTAGGTTTATTGCTTCTATTGATATGATTCGTCATAGCCTTCACGAGAATTTCATTGATCAATGTTGATTTACCAGAGCCAGATACACCGGTAATAGCGATGAATTTTCCTAAGGGAAATTCCACTTTGAGGTCTTTCAGATTATGTTCTTTGGCGCCATCAATGATAATTACTTTTTGATTACCCTGGCGACGAGTTATGGGGCAAGGAATACTTTTTTTTCCAGATAAATATTGTCCGGTGATTGAATGTGGATGTTTCTTGATTTCATCAGGAGTACCCTGGGCAATAATTTGGCCACCATGTTTACCAGCACCGGGGCCGATATCCACAATATGATCAGATGCCAGCATCGTATCAGCATCATGTTCGACGACAATCACGGTATTTCCTAAATCACGAAGGTTTTTCAGTGTGGTGATCAAGCGATCATTATCTTTTTGATGGAGACCAATAGATGGCTCATCCAAAACGTATAAAACACCCAAAAGTTGGGCACCGATTTGGGTAGCGAGACGAATGCGTTGTGCTTCACCGCCAGAGAGAGTGCTAGCCGAACGACTAAGAGTCAGATAATTAAGACCGACATTATTTAAGAAGGACAAACGATCATTGATCTCTTTGATAATGCGAACCGCAATCATTTGTAGATAATTACTTAACTTTAAGGTTTTAAAAAATTCCGCCGCAGAAGCAACAGAAAATTCGGTCACATCAATAATCGACTTCTTATCCAATGTAACTGCTAGGATCTCTTTTTTAAGCCTCTTACCTTCACAAGTAGGACAGGTGAGAATTTGCATATACTTCTCAATATCGCGACGCACATAATCAGAATCAGTTTCATTGTAACGACGCTCGAGATTGGGAATCACACCTTCATAGCTCACTTTCATATTCCCTTCAAAGTGATAATCACGAACATCTTTCAAATGGTACACTTCAGTGCCTGTACCAGAGAGAATAATTTTTTTAGCTTCATCAGAAAGCTCACGATAGGGTGTATCCAAACTGAAATCATGCAGCATGCCTACTTCAGTCAAAATACGATTGTACCAACTGAGTCGAGAGGCGGTCTTTGCCCAAGGAACAATGGCGCCCTCAGCCAAAGTGAGGCGAGGATTGGGAATCATGAGGTTGGGATCCACTTCCAGCTTTGTCCCCAAACCATGGCAGTCACTACAAGCACCATGCGGACTATTAAATGAAAAACTGCGCGGGGTAATTTCCGGCAAGCTGATATTGCAGAACACACAGGCAAAATGTTCACTAAAAATTGTTTCTTCTTCAGTATCGAGATTGAACACCGACATCATGCCTTCACCCAGGCCCAGAGCTAATTCAATCGA
>CAZGLA010000043.1:0-4999 GCA_964526575.1 uncultured Candidatus Peribacteria bacterium
AATTTGCCAAGATACTTTTTGTTCTCGTACTGGCACGGTTCTGGAGTAAGAAAACATTCCATACTTTACGTGACGTTCTGTTGTCTTTGGCATTCTTGATCCCGGTGTTGTTCCTGGTGCTCTTACAACCAGACTTGGGAACTGCATTAAGCTATTTAACTATTTGGCTTATTGTGGTTTTGGCCTTGAGCTTGCCACTAAGGCAAATAATTATTTTCCTCACCGTAGCCTTTGTAGCTGGTTTTATATCACTTTTTGTTTTGCTCAGAGTACTCGGACAAGATAGTTATCAATTTCAAAGAATAGCGGTACTGCCCGATCATCTTTTCTTACGTTCACTCCATCATCGTGATATAGGTTATCAAGTTGACCAATCAATTATCGCTATCGGCTCTGGACAAGCCTTTGGTTCTGGTGTTGGCCAAGGATGGCAGGCGAGGCTCAATTATCTGCCAGTCAAAGAATCTGATTTTATATTTGCCAATATTGCCGAATCCATGGGTTTTTTGGGTGCTGCACTCTTGATATTACTTTTTGTTCTGTTTATTTTTCGCACAATCCGGGTAGCTACGGTGGCTCAAGATGCCTTTGGCAAATTGGTGGCAACCGGATTACTCGGACTATACTTATTTCATATGATTGAAAATATCGGTATGAACTTGGGAATATTGCCAGTTACTGGGGTACCTTTGTCTTACGTAAGCTATGGTGGAAGCCATTTACTCACGAGTTACATAGGACTGGGATTACTTGAGAGCATCATCATGAGACACAAAAAAATCAAATTCTAAAGCCATTATTCTTATTGACATCGCCGTCGCCCTATGCTTACATGGCTTCGGTATGCTGTTTGTATTCCCCCAATGGGGGCCCCTTTGGGGCTAATGCATCCATCTCATAAATCATATGCTGGAAGGAGGTGACTCAAAATGACAAAGCAAGAACTCATTAATGCTGTTGCTGCAAAAGCAAAGCTAACTAAGAATGGTGCTGCATCTGCGCTCGCAGCTGTGCTCGATTCTATTTCAATGACTTTGGCTAAAGGCGGAAAAGTCACCATCACTGGATTTGGTACTTTCAGCGTTAGCAAACGTAATGCTCGCATGGGTGTTAACCCACGTAATCCAACTCAAAAGATAAAGATCCCTGCAATGAAGACTCCACATTTCAAATCAGGCAAATCTCTCAAAGAAGCTGTTCGTGGTTAATTTGTAATTAGTTTGTGATCAAGACACTTAAGGATTCCCTACAGACTTTGTGCTATAGGGAATTTTTAAGCTTGTCCCGAATTTTGGTGAGGGATCTCCCTCGGTTTTTTGTGAATCTTGGGACAGTTGCGTCGCAAGATCTTGCGACGTTACAGGGACATTCCCGAGTTTTGGTGAGGGATCTCTTCAAGCTTATTGATCTTCTGGTCGTTCGTATATCCAGCCAGTGTTTTTCAAGTCCTTTAAACGTCCAAATTGTTTTTGAGCAGCATCAATAATCCATACTTCACCAGTAGCATCTGTAAAGCGAGTCCAGGCATGCGCTCCATCAACAAATTTATTCCTCTCAATCGAAAAATAGCCGTCCAGTCTTATGTGGGGAAATGTTTCAACTAAAAGTTTTTCGATAAGATAACCCCCTAGCAAGGCTTGATGACGACAAATGCCAGTTTTGTTGGTTATAAAACCTGCTAAATGGATTTTTTCGTCTTGTTGCCCAGCAGGAAAATGTTTTTCAAGAAGTGCCTTTGTTTTCAGCGAAGAATAAGGTATGGCTTTAGCAACAGCATGATAGATACAGGCTAAAATTACCCATACATTAGCATTTGCTCCTCGGGTAATGTCACAATACAAATGCAGATCTTTTTGTAATTTTGGCAAAAATTCGTTTTGATAAAAATGGAGAAGCTTTTTATCACCTTCACTTTCGCTCACATCATCAACTACTATAGCTTCTCGAGCATGAGCTCCCAGATATACTCCACCGATAATATTACTCATACGGCTACCAATTACTGGTCTGCTAAGATAAGTACCATACGGAGCACAAGATAAATGCATAACGTTGTTACTCTGAGCAGGAACATAGTCGGGAGAGTCTCCTAAACGAATTTGGACGTTTCTGGTCCTTCCCCAACTCACAATTTTATCCCAATCAAAGTCCTTAACTGTATCTTCATCCCCATCTCCTGGTCCGCGAGTAATATCAGTCATTGGTAAGTTATTTATCTAAAGAATAGCGATATTACAACATTTATACTCTTATTGTCAAAGAAATCAACCACAAACTCTTGGCCACGCCCTACACTTTTCAGCAATCCTTTTTTCCAACTTTTATCAGTGTGATAACTTATGGTGGTTTTTTGAAATGCGTTTGGTAATCGCCAATAAGACTTTGGTTTACCTGACGCAGAAAGAATGAATTTCTTGGCAAAGGAGAAAACACCCGCACCGCAAAGCTGCTCCGCAAATGAAAGATTCTTCGCTGCTATATAAATTGTATTGTTTGCGTGATAATCCCTACTTTGGCTGACATGAGGATGATAATGCAACCATTTGGGTAAACGAGATTCGTTGACCCTGAGTTTCTTCTCTATCTGGAAATAACCAAAGATAATATGTTTCGGTGTATCATTAGTATCAAACTGTAATTTGTTATTAACATAAATTGTCTTTTGAAAAGTGCCGAAGAATAAAAAGAGATCGCCCTGACTTACACCATGATTATCGAGATGACTTTGAGCTGCTCCAGTCTGGCCAAATGCGGGTAACCAGTCAGATTGTCGTTTAATGGTCTCTGGACGTAGATCTGGATCGAGGTGGCAGGTACTTTGGGTAGATAGCTTATATTTCTTTCCATGATAACGATAGTGTGGTGATAGTTGGCTCATTATATCTTTGTAACTCTGATTACCGATTCGCAATTCTCCGTATGTGTGAGAATTATCAAAGTCAGGAATTGGCAATGACAGCATCGTCCCGTCCGGTAATATAGGGCTGGGCATGCCGCCGAAATCACTATCGAAGCCTTTTCTACTTAAAATAATCTTCATATAAGAATTTACAACCACTCACCTTGAATAATGTACACTTTGCTCGTAAACTTTTACATATTTTCCAATTATTATGTTGCCACTGGCTCACCGATTACGACCGCAAACTCTCGATCATTTCTTTGGCCAGGAACATTTACTTGGTAAGGAGGGGATTTTGCGCAAACTTCTAGCAGCAGAGGTACTGCATTCTTTTCTCCTGCATGGGCCATCAGGAACAGGGAAAACGACAATAGCCAGTATTATTGCCCATAACTTTGATGCCTATTTTATTGAACTCAACGCTACCGATGCCAAAGTTAGTGTCCTAAAAAAGAAAATTGTTGAAGCTAAAGAAAAGTATCAAGCCTACAATAAGAAAACAATTATTTTTATCGATGAAATTCATCGTTTCAATAAAGCACAGCAGGATGCTTTACTTCCAGCTGTGGAGGCAGGTGACATAGTACTGATTGGTGCGACGACTGAAAATCCTTCCTATGAGGTGAATCAAGCGCTCCTATCACGCGTAACTGTGTATAAACTCGATCCATTGTCTCACGAGAGTTTACGACAAATTCTTGATAGAGCATTGACGGTAGCCTTTGAAGATAAATATACACTTTCAGACGATGTGAAAGATCACCTGATCCATATTGCAGCAGGGGATGCCCGAACATTGCTCAATAGTCTCGAGCTGCTTATTAGTAGCAAACAAGTTAGTTCTGACCTGAATACTATTCGTACTTTTCTGGAGAAGCAGTACATGCGTTATGACAAGAAAAGCAGTGAACATTACAATACCATTTCCGCTTTCATAAAAAGCATTCGGGGCAGTGACGTGGATGCGAGTCTCATTTGGCTATGGAAAATGATCGAATCTGGCGAAGATGCCAAGTTTATCTTCCGCCGCATGATGATACTAGCCTCAGAAGACATTGGTATGGCTGATGCTCAAGCCTTAACATTTGTCACTGCTGCCATGCAGGCCTTTGAAACCGTTGGGTATCCTGAAGGCAAATATTTTCTTGCTCATGCTTGTATTTACTTAGCCAAAGCACCAAAAAGCAATAATGTAGCCCAAGCAATGGGCAGTGTCAGTGCTTATATTAAAGATAATCCCATTCTACAAGTTCCTCTTCATCTCACCAAAGAAGGCGGAAAGAACTATCTCTATCCTCACAATTATCCCGGCAATTGGGTAAAGCAAGACTATTTCCCCGTCGACGCTGCCAGAAAGAAATTGTATCCGGATTCTCAGAAGCAAGACGAGTAGTTTGACTTTTCACTCCTAAAAACCTACATTTTCATCGCCTTATATCGGGGTATGGCTCAGTTGGCTAGAGCGCCTGCTTTGGGAGCAGGAGGCCGCAGGTTCAAGTCCTGCTACCCCGACCATACTACGGTTTTAGCGCTATTTAATTGGCAATTTGAAGTAATAGCCGAATTCGACCTGACCTTTTTCCAAATCCTGTAGATCGGTTCTTTTGGCAAGAACATTCCATTCTGTGGGGCTTAGAAAGCGACTTTTGTAATTTGTTAGCAAATTATCAGAAAAAATTGGGTAAAGCTTGAGGTTTGTCTCTTCTGGCATTTCAACCAAGCGCGCTATGACACTATAGGGATCAACCTTGAGTTTTTGATAGCGTCCGGGAGCCTGAAAGACAAAGTTACCCAGGCTATAAACAATCCATTTGCCTTTGTAGTTTTCCACTTCCTGGAAAAGATGTGCGCCATGACCGATGATCAGGTCTGCTCCGGCGTCCAGAAAACTGTGCGCTGAAATCTGCTGCTCTGCATTTCTCATGGAATAATTGTCTCCCCAATGTGAGAAAATGACAATGAAAGCCTTTGGTTTTTTCATTCGAAAATCCTTAATAGCCTGGACTATTTTTTCTTGGTTTAAGGAGTTTACGCCTCCATGTTCTTCATTGGCATAAAATCCGTCATCCTCATAGGATTCTCTTTCCTCAAATCCAC
>CAZGLA010000044.1:0-3061 GCA_964526575.1 uncultured Candidatus Peribacteria bacterium
TCACTGAATGGGTTTTAAAAAACCCCAAGTCCTTTTGGGCTATATTAGCTATATTCCTTATTCTGGCTGGGATAGCATTTATCGCTACTCCGATGCGCATGATGCCGTCTTTGGAAAGTCCCATATTGGGAGTCATCACTCGTGCGGAAGGAAATCCAATCACTATTGAAAATCAAATCACCATACCAATTGAGGGAGCAGTAAAAGATCTTTCTCATATTCGCACCGTCAAAGCTGCCAGTAGCATGAATACCAGTATGGTTTTGGTGCAATACGATTGGGGCACTGATATGCAGGAGGCGAGATCGGCTCTGCTCACGAAAGTGTCGGAGTTTGAAAATAAACTGAAAGTTGTTCATCAGAAACCTGTTGTTATTACTGTTGATCCTTTGAATTTACCCGTAGTGATTTACGGCTTTACAGGTACGGGATCTTTGAATACAGGTGCCGGATCTCTCAGTACAGGCACGGGGTCTCTAAATAAGTTACAGAAAGACGTAGAGAAGTTGGCGGATAACATTCGTATTGGTAGTGGTTTAGTCAGTAGTGAGAATCGTGGTATCCGTGCTGCTCTTGTCGGTGGTGCCCTGTACCAGCCGGTACAGGGTGGAGCGGTTATAACCGGACAGATTGATTATCAAAAACAAATAGTAAATTTTTCTGAGGGAGAAGACGATCAGCAAATCGTAGAGTCAGCATCGGGAAGTGTCGTGGAAGAGTCGAGTGTGAGTGAAATGGACAATGCAAAAGAGATAAATATGTTTTCTGCATATACCTTTGATGGCAAAGAGGGTGTCGAATTAGCAATTTATAGTGAACAAAATGCTGATAGTCGTGAAATTATCAAGAAAGTGTCTGAAAAGGTCGAGACATTTAAGGCCCAAAATCCTGCGTACGAGGTGACAAAAGTGTACGACAATAGTCATTTCATTTCGCTTTTAGGTGAAAACATGCGAGATGAATTGTTTATATCGATTGTTCTGGCAGCAATAATGCTCCTCATCTTTCTTCAAAGTGCGCGTGCGATGTGGATCGTTTTACTTACCATTCCAATAGCTTTGGCCGGTGCTTTTGTGATTTTCCCGCTTTTCCATATGAGTTTGAATAGCTCGACCTTGGTGGGATTACTTTTGGCTATCGGACGTTTGGTAGATGATTCAATTATTGTTATTCATGCAGTGCATCGTCATATCAAGGCTGGTATGTCGAAAGTGGAAGCGGCAATTACTGGGGTGAAAGAAGTCTATTTGGCGATCCTGTCGGCCACAGTGATTATGATGTTAGCTGTGCTTCCTTTGGCCTTCGCACCGGGCTTAACTGGTATTATGTTTGTCGGTATCGCTGTGCCAATATTAGCGGCACTTGCTGTTTCTTTCTTCGTGTCAGTAACGCTTACGCCCTTACTTGCGGTCACATTTTTTAAGCATGAAAAGAAAGTTGGCAGTCGCTGGAATCCTTTGACATGGTTGTATCGTTTGTCGGAATTTTTGCTTCATGGTTTGGAAATTGGTTATGGGAAAGTTTTGCAATTTTGTTTAAAGAATCGTTTTCTGACTTTATTTATTGCAATCCTTATTGCCGGTAGTGGTTTTAATCTTTGGCAAAATATCGGTAGTGAAATGATGCCACTGTCTGACACGGCGCAAATTAGTTTGATGTATGACTTTAAGGCGGATGTATCTCCAAATGACCGTATTAAGCAGGCACTTACTATAGAAAAATTATTTCTCGAACAGTCGGAAGTTGCCCATATTAGCTCAGAGCTGGGAATGGTGAATGATAGTTTAATCGCGGTGAATGGGTTTAATCCTATGATGGAAAATTCAGTGTCTGCACTGGTCACCTTGAAAGATAAGGGAGAGAGACAAGCATCAATATGGGATGTCATCGATCGTATAACTCCAGAATTGCAGAAAAATCCAGCGATTGCCAAAGTGACGATGAAGGAAATGGGAGCAGATGTTATGGCTACGGCTGGAGCGCCAGCAGAGATTGTACTCAGTGCACAGAATAGAACCTTCTTGCAGTTTTTTGCTAAAGAAGCTTTTGCTAAAGCACAGACCATTGATGATCTTAAACTACCTCATGCAACCGGCATTGATGATCAGATGTTACTCTGGCGTGAGAATTTTAAACCGAGTGTTATTATCGGCGGATTTTATCGACAAGGGAAAACTCCTTCCATGCAATTGGTGGGCAAAATGTGGGGCGAAGCAGAACGTTTGAAACAGGAAGTATTAACGAAATCCAATATTACTGATTATTCTACTGTGACTATTACGGGGCGAGGGGATATGGTGGAGATGATGGATGCCACCAATATTATGACGAGAAATTTGGTGATAGCGGCAATTCTGATTTTTTTCACTTTGATAATTTTCTTCCGCTCATTCAGTTTGCCTTTCATCATTTTCATGGCTATTCCTTTGGAACTGACAGGTGTTCTGGGAGCGCTATATCTGATGCAGCAAAGTTTTTCTACTGTTTCAATTTTAGGTATCATCGTCCTCAATGGTATTGATGTAGCTACAGCAATTTTGCTTATCGACTTTTTACAAAACTACAAAGCCAAAACTAAAGCAGGGAGAGATAAACACATCATTAGTGCTGCAACAATTCGATTACGCCCAGTATTGATGACGGTGCTTATCACTATTCTTGTTTTAATTCCTTTGGCTTTTTATCCCAAAGCGGGCATTGATGCCTTTAGTCCTTTGGCGACGGTTATTCTGGGAGGGCTTACTATGTCGAGTGTTTTGGTATTGATTGTCGTGCCAACCTTGTTTACAGTTTTTGATGATTTCCGATTAAGGAAGAAAACTAAACTAACAATAAGTAATTAACCCATATTTTTATGTTCACCTATAGGCACAAATTAACAGTAGGTCTCACGATACTCATCGTTCTTGCTGCAGCTGTCATCGCGATGTGGCCCAAGACAGCGGCTCGCAATGGATCGGAAAATCTGTATCCTATGACTTCTTTCTCACATGTTCACGGTTTGGCGGTAGATGTGAAAGATACGACGAAACTCTACATCGCTACCCATCAGGGACTATAT
>CAZGLA010000045.1:0-3251 GCA_964526575.1 uncultured Candidatus Peribacteria bacterium
TACAAAAGACTGCCAAACCATCTTATATATTGGATTACAGTCCAACTGAGGAGATGATTAAAGAAATTAAAAGTTCTGATTCAAAAGATAGTAAATCTATTGTTAGAGCATTACGTCCCGATGAACACGAAAGATTCCTGCAGGCTTTTCAAAAAGCTAATGCCGATGCCTTAATGAAAGGGTCACAAGCAATTAGCGATATCATGAAGAAGTAATAAGGAATCAGGAATAAGAATGAAGAATGGTTAAAAAATTCGAATACCTTGACTCCTTCGGGAATCAGGGTATTTTTGAATCTAGTATTTTAATTCTATGGATAAGCAAAACCTACAAGAAATTTTGGATCAACATCACTTGAAAGTCGTGCCAGCATCATTTGATGGGACTGATAAGACTCGCGCTCATGTAAAGCTCGTACTGAATACAAAAGGCGAAGAACTGATACTCAAGACAGACAAAATTGAAGAATACCAAATCGATTTACTAGAAATTGCTGATCAACTCAAAGACAAAATCAGCTTTTCCGTACCCCAAATCATTGCTCGTGGTAGTAATTATTTGCTTCTGGAAAAAGTTTCAGGAAAGCCATTACAAGAATTTTATTCTGAACCTGAGTGGTGCATAGAACTGCTGAAAAAACTCAACGATGATTATCAAATCTTGCTAAAGGAACTTTTGGAAGTCGGAGCTACCCCTGATGACAAACTCACCTCGGGTCGATCATGGCTCACATCACGTATGTATACTTGGGCAAAAAATATCATCACTGCTAAACTACTTAGTCCCGATAATATCAGTCACTTGCAGGGAATAATAAATGCCTTCATCGAAAGTCGAGGAGCAGATTTCTTTGGCTGGTCACATGCCAATATTCACGGCGAACATGTCATCATTTCTGAAGACAAAAAGCCGTATCTCTTGGATCTTACAATACAACCTCGTCCAGGAAACGGTTATTATGATTTCCTGCGTTCGCTCGATCATTTCTTTTTGATGAGCAAAGATGATCCAGAAAAACTTTTTGACACTATCAATACAGCAATTACTACGCATCTCAGCAAAAAAGATAAACATGAAGTCCATGTTATATTTGCTTTCAGATGTATTGGTGTACTCGGCCAAGATATTTTGAACAATCCTCGATATAAAGACGATCCAGATATGCTAGCCAAGATTCCTTATCTGCTGAAGTGGATAAAGATGGATTATTAGATCACTTCTTCTCAGCTAGAACAATTAATCTTTTACTTGTAGCAGTATAAGGACTGCCGTCAAAATCTCCCCATGTGCTCTTCACTGTCATGCCATTTTGTTCCAAAAGGCTGCAAAGTTCTGGGCGAGTGAATAAACGCACACTATAGCCGATTTCCTGTGGTTTCCCGTTTTTTTGCCATTTGCTCTGAGCGGACCAACGCATGCGAGCAGGATTATATTGTTCTTCAGTTTTTATCTCGAGTCCAGTAGATAATGTTTCTACTGTCTGAAAATAATATTTCCCCGTAGATTCATCGTATTTACCTTTCTCAATCATTTTTATTAGTGCAGAAATAGGACTCTTCACATCAATAAGAAATCTCCCTTTTCGCTGAATTGTCTGAATTATTTTCCGCATCGCTAGCACGTGATCTGCTTCCTCCTCAAAATAACCAAAGGAAGTAAATAAGTTTAATGCTACTTCACATACCTCGGTCATTACTAGTTTGCGTAGATCTTCACGAAAGAAGCGGATATGAACTTTTTCCCCTTCCGCAGTTTCTCGCATCTTGTCTAGAAAATATTGAGATGTGTCGATACCGGTGACAAAGGCACCACGTTTAGCCAAAGCAATGGCGTGACGACCATGACCACAACATATATCAAGTACAGTTGTCCTACAGTTTCCTTTTATACCTGTCTTCTCCATAATAAAATCAACCTCTCGCTCTGTTCGAGGGGCTGGGAACATATCTACATAAGCATCGAGATAGCGTTGATCAAATATGTCTTCCCACCATTCTTTTGATTGTTCTGCTGACATCTTTTTTATTCAAAGATGCTATTCTAACGAGTTTAGCGTGCCTTGGCAAATTCTAGAACAGAAAAACTATAGAGACCGGAATCAGACTTACGGGACCACTCATTTCTTAACTCAAAGCTATTCTTGATAGCCAAACTGTAAGGCAATCTCACATCGATATCAGCAAAATCTGCCCAACCAAAATAGATTCGACCATTATCTTTGAGATAACTAGCGACTTCTATAAAAAAACTCCATTTCATAGCATTATTTTTGTCCCAAAACATCATTTCCACCTTATCTTCTGCTGGATAGGCACTATAGGGAGGATTCCAGACAATCACATCAAAGGCTCCATGAACTTTTTTGAACAAATCAGATTCTCGGAAAATAATATTGTTTATATTCAGATTTTCAGCATTTTCCTTCGCATTACGAACAGCTAGGGGATTGATATCTGTCCCTAAACCTTCCTTAGCTCGATCAGCCAAAGAAAGAATCACAGCTCCCGTACCACAACCAATTTCTAGAATAGTTTCTTCAGGTGATATCTCGACACTCTCAATCATAAGTTCTGTGTCCAATCCCGTGTCGTATACACCAGGATTAACCACAAACTCCTTTCCTAAGATTGATTTTACCAGTTGCCTATTTGTTCTTCTTTCTTCAAGTCGGGCTTTTTGTTTCTCAAAAGCGACAAATTCTCTGGGTCTTTCAATCATGATTTTCTATCTTATTGAGATGTGAGGATACCAAGAGATACTCTAACGATCAAATTTACCTCGGTTAAGTCGAGAGTGCATACGATTTGTACGTTCATCTACATCTGGGGAATTTGGATAGACAATATTCGTTGTGTTACCGGCAATGTTGGTGAGCATAACAAAGGCTTTTTCAATCTGTGATCTCATTTCAGCATTGGGATGAGTCAGTGATGTGGGCAGTGCGGAATAATCCAAAGCTTGAAAGTATTCAGGGTACTCAATGAATCTTTCTACATATTCCGCATTCCTAGGATCTCTCCAGCCGTTATTACCAGGTACTATACTCTTAGCAACATAAGGACGAGGAGCAGCACCATAGCACTCTGCCATATCTAGGATAAACTCCACATCATCTCTCAAGGTGTCTGGGGTGTCATGAGCATGTCCAACAACCATAAACACCTCCGGAGTAATAGCAAATTCTTCCCTGGTGAGTCTAATAGCGTCGATACATTCGTTAATTTCATTATGACCCTTCTTAATACTTTTCC
>CAZGLA010000046.1:0-7005 GCA_964526575.1 uncultured Candidatus Peribacteria bacterium
GAATGAAGAATGAAGGACTAATGAACGGGGGGATTTTAGCTGTGAACAATCAATTAATCAAGGTTCTTTAATATGTCTTCTACCATAGCTTCATCCTTCTTCTTCGCATCAGCCTTTTTGGTTTCTAATTCAGGGCCAGCTTCTTTGGCCATAGCCTCCTTGTCTTTATACTTTTCTTCAATTTCTTTCATCTTTTTCTGATGATCCTGATGCAATTTAGCAAAACGTACTTGTTCACTTTCAAATACTTGGATGAGCTGATCTATTTGCTCTTGAGTAATCTTCGCAATAGCGATATCCAAAAAGTATATTTTCTCTGCATACGTCAGAGAATATGAAGAAGCCACCAATTCTGATAAACGTTTCTGATCAAATTTGAGAGTATTAGCGGTAGTAGCATGATTCACTAAAGCGGCATGCTTCGACTTCGTCTCTTCATCAGAAAAGATCGACAAACACTCATCATCACGAGGATCTTGGCTTTTGCCTACAGGAAACAGTGGTGCCATAGGATCAACGGGAGGTGTGCCTTGATCGCCTTGGGAAGCTGCTGGTTTTTGAGAATCTTGCTCAGTCATAAACTAAAAATCGTTTTACGGGCAATATAATAGCTTCCACAGTGCTCTATGGCAAATGATTGCCTAAAAAATCGTGAATAGTGTTTCATTGTCATCTCGAGCTTCGTCGAGAGATCTCTATGTTATACATTGTCTATAAGCGAATTATAGCATGGAGATTCCTCGATCCCGCATTCGCGAGACTCGGAATGACAGGGAAACGATTCACAATTTTTCTCACGCTCCTATACGCGCAAGGATTTCTTGATTGACGAATTCTTTTCTCACACCATATTTGAGGCGAGATAGCTCTTTCACTGCATGAGCGATACGCGGATTGCCTGGATCACCCAATTCCCAAGGTTTGATAACATTGAGGGTAAAGGGCCGACTGGGCTTATTATTTATCGAAAGCTTTAGGATAGCTCTAAAATCGCCAATATTTAATAAATCCTGCTCAGTGAATACCGGGGCCATTTCTCGACCAATCAGTTCTGCGCTATCAGGACTGATCTTATAGGCGAGCATCGAGCCAACATTGCCGAAGACAGCATCACGAATTTTGGTATCATTTTGATTCTTAACCAATTGATTGACGAATTGATGGGCCATTACTAAACCAAGACGATATTTACGAGCCTCAGAAAGAATAATCTCTACACTATTGGTAACAAAGTTTTGAAATTCATCGATATAAAGGAAGAAATCAGTTTTCTTACCATAGACACGACGCATAGCTGCTACTTGCAGCTTCGCAACAATAATCATACCCAGTAAGCTGGCATTGAAATCCCCTACCAAACCTTTGGAAAGATTTACCAACAAAATCTTTTTATTATTCATCACATCAGTGAAATCAAAAGCGGACTTCGTTTGACCCAAGACATTGCGCATCAAAGTATTGGTAATAAAAGCACCGAATTTAGCCGCAAAATAAGGAATCATTTCTTGCTTCTCACGCGCACCAGTCATAGCCATTTGTTTATGCCAGAATGATTTTACGATAGGATTTTGTACCTTTGACACTTTGTACATCTGCCATTCCTCATCGGTAAAGAGACGCACAATGTCAGTAATGGCACCACCATTAGGATCATCCATCAATGTGAGACAACCATTACGAAAATAATCTTGTAAACGAGGCGAGAATATTTCTTCGCCATACAATTTGATCATGATATTGAGAGCTTCAGTCGAGATAAAATCTTTTTCTTCTGGAGTATCAGCTTCCAGGAGATTGAGCCCCATGGGTCGCTCAGTATCACCAGGATTGAAATAAATCACATCCTTAATGCGTGATTTGGGAATATAATCCAGAATATTTTCGATCAATTCTCCATGAGGATCGATAACGCAAAAACCATTGCCCAGTTTCAAATCCTGACGAATCATGGTCTGGAGTATTGTCGATTTACCGGTACCGGTTTGTCCGATCACATAGAAGTGACGAAAACGATCTTCAGTACGCAAGCGGACTTCTTTCACCTCGCCACGATAGACATTGTAACCAAGTAAAATACCGTCTTTCGGCAAATCACTAGGAGCGGGTGCAATCTTAAAGGCTTGCCAGAATATAGCCGGACTACTGTTAAAGCGCGCATTCGGTATATGCAAAATACTGGATATTTCTTCGGTACTGAGAAGTATCTGATTCTTTTTTCCCGGTTGTAATTGGCGCAGTAGGAAGTATTTTTCGATTTTTGATTTCGCTAAATATTTCTTAACTGTAAATCGATTGAGATCACTGCTGGCAAATTGATTAAAGGCAGCCAGAATATTTTTCATTTGCAGACTAGCGCCTTGCGGAGTTACGCTCGTGACTACGATACGCAGTGAACTTCTGAAATTGTTACGGGTTACCTTACCTTCAATCAACTTTACTCTTTCTTCTTCCCGAGGTGTTAGCCGCTTAGGTTCCTTGCTCCCTCCACCACCAGAACTGACATTGATAAAGAAATCCCAAACTGCTTTAAACGGCGTCATCACCGTAAACTTCTTCGGTCCAGATTTACCTTGAAACAGATCCTTAGCTACTTTTCTGCCTTTCTTGAGTAACTTCTTATTAGGAACAGCCAAAGTAATTTGCAAACTAGCAAATTCACTCTCTGCCAATTTACTAAAGGCATTGGTAACTGAATTCAAGGGATCAGATTCCAGCTGAGTATAGGTCTTGAATGGGAAAAATAGCGGTTCTTTAAAAACCAACTCGGTACTTTCACTGAACATTCCCTTCTGAAATAGTGGGTATTCTTCAACAATATCGACAGTGGCGTCAGGGTAATAGGAAGTGATCTGTTTCTCTACAATAGTTTCCCAGCCCTGGGGCACAACAAAATAAAAATAAATAAGTCCTTTCTGCGCCGCACATTCCAAACTCATCGTATCCGGATATTTCCAGATCTGATACCACTTATATTTGAGCATGCCACCCAAATTTACAAGCAGTTGTTCCATGATACTGATACTCTCCTTGAAGTCCTTTTCTCGGTCACGACTTTTCTCTTGGTCCTTGGCATCCTCAGCTCTCGGAACCGTTACTCGAATAAAGACCAGTTTTAGCGCAAACTTCACCGCATAGTATTGGCGAAGCAAAACAATACCAGCTATTAACACAACCAGAAGTCCTATTAGAAGCAAAATCGCAGGAAAAAAAGATATCATGGACAAGAAAAATCAGCTACATTATTATTGTAAACTAGCTTAAGCTACAAGTACATGAAGATAATCCACCGAGACGAAGCATTCATTTGCCAAAATTGTCATAAATCCGTCCCCAAACGTGGCGGCGGCTACTCCCGCGACCATTGTCCTTATTGTTTGTATGGGCTGCATGTAGATGAACGCTTACCCGGAGATAGAAAAAGTGAATGTCATGGCCTCATGAAGCCCACGGACATCATTTATAATACGATGAAAAAGACGCAGCAAATCGTTTATACTTGTTCCAAATGCCAGCATCGTTTTCCCGTAATGGTTGCCAAAGATGAAAATCAAGAATTGATTTTCAAACTGATGCAAGAAAGTGCCATCCAAAAAATGCTGGATGTTTGACCATTAAGGAATAGTGGTAGGTGTAGTGGTAGTTCAAGTGGGAGAAAATAGTTCTTAGTTTGTAGGCATCAAAGCCCTCTTCTATGGGATCAGCGGGTCATGCCGAAGTCCTGCATATGCGGGATTCGAGGCATCTCGTGGTAAGAATGTCCGGTGGTCAATTCACAACTCACCCCGAGGGGGCCCCTTTGGGCGATTCTTGATTAATAATTCTGGTTTTCCCATGGTATAATTTATAGATACAGATAAAACAAAATGTTACCAAAAGAATCAATACAGGCTAAGGAAAAAGAGGTACCTGCTATTCTAGACGAAGAACAGCAAGAACGAACCGTAACTCGCAGAAGTTTTTTGCAAGCCTTAGGACTAGCTTCTATTGGTGTTGCAGCTGGAATAGTAGGTATAAGCGGCCGTACACCAGAACAGCCACCCACTCCTGCGCCTCCAGAATTGGCACCCGCACCAGAGAGAGCGCTGGAACGATTTCGAATCACTTCTTCAGAATCTACTTTCAATCGATTACGAGAAGCTAATGTTTTCCCCAAGGAGCACAAATGGGAAATCACTGCTAATGCTGAGGCATTCTATGATATCGGCAGAGCATTCGTGCAAAATCCTGAGACAGCAGAGTTAATGAGACAAGAAGAAATAAATATCTTATGTCCTGCGGCTGGCAATTTACTTTCGCCCTTAGAAATAGCATTTCAAATCGCTGAAAGTACATCGTCAGTACAAAGAGTGCGTTTTACTTTTACCGAAATCGATCAAGAAAAATATGATACTATCGATCAGTATATTGGCATGCTCGTAAATGCTTGTGAAAATACCTTTGATTTTAGCGTTAGCACAGAGGCTCACCCTGAGCTTGCGGGGTCACGTCCGGCTAGGGAAGGTGGAATAGCGGTCACCCTTGAACCTGCTGGGCCAACCGAAGATCATCCGGTAAAGAAAATGATGCAGTTTGCATATCGCACTACAGACAACCGTACTGTTACGATCACTATAGATTTTGAATTGCAAATGAGTGGAAGCGACTATTATCGGGAGGAAAGTTCTGAACAAGCAGACATTTTTGTTTTTCATGATTTGGATATAGATACTTGCATGGGATTCATAAGTTCCTTTGATGAAGAACCATATTTACTATTAAAACATGCTGCCAGAGGGTCACTAGCCAATAAAAAACATTATCTTGTCATGAAACAAGAGATGCCCGAAACCAGTAGAATGCGGGGAAATCAACCCATTGCCTATGCTGCGCTGGGACAAATCACTGCAACCCTTCAAGATCATCATTATGGCTGTGGTGAAAACCATTGGGATACCGAAGCACACGACAACCCAACGCGTCCACTTAACTCCGCGACCGCCATCATAGATTTGGACACAGCACTTTTTGATGCCCTACGCATCCATGGTGGAGAGCCTGCTTTGATAGGCTATTCTCACCTGTTACGAAGCAATTCACAAGATTCTGCCGGAAACGAACAGATTTTTTCCCCATTAGATCATTTAATTTCTGCTCTGCAGGACATTTCCGATCACCGCATAAAAGAACGGATTCGCTTTCTTGCTATCAGCTGTCTTATGCAAATTCTTGATAATGGTGATTGGAAAAGAAATTCCGGAGAAATGGGTGAAGGCCCGCATAGATATCTAGATCGATGTGACAGGACAATTAGACGTCTCTTACAGGGTTTTAGACGAGCTTAACATTGGATGATTTTGTAATTGCACGTTCAATTCTTCCAAACTAGTCCAATGAATCACCGGATCTTCAAATCTAACCCCTGAGAGATACGAAGCTTCGACACCAGTTTTCTTTGCCAGAATTAGCTTTCTCCCCTGTTTCTGAGATAATTCTATTTCTTGCAATATTCCGTCACTCAACGCTTCACCGTGGATAACGACTAGATGCTGTTTACTCCCCTCTAGTTCAGAAAAACAGTGAGACATGACCTGGTCTACATTGAAATTATTTCGATGATAGTAAGGATCGGCATGGAGATTGCAAAAGGTGGTTTTTTCTTGAGCTTGTAGAGCAGTTTCCGTCATCTTAATCATGTCTTTTAAGAAATCACCGTTTTCACCTCTAAACTTGTAAGAAATGTAAACATCAGTATCTTTTTCTACATTTACAAAGAAATGTGGAAAGGGAAATTTATATCTTGGTTTCAAAATCTTACGAACCTTATTATGCACTGCATTCGCATCATAATTTTCTTTTAATATACGACCAAATTCAGCTCGTACCGCTTGCCATGCCTGTAAACGGTCTTGCCTACCATTTGTATAGACCAATTCTAAAGCATCGAGCATTTCTTCAATATACTCTGGAACTTCTACATGGCTATCAATTTTCTTGTGAGTTACTCGCCCCAATCCCTTCAAAAATCCCATAATCTGAGTAAATCTCTCTCTATGAGCATCGGCAGTGTAATACTCGCCTTGCCCTAATTCTTGCATTACTCGTGTCCAATCAGTTTCTTCTCCACGATAAGTAACTAATGTCATTACCCCACCATTAGGACGGACATGCCACCAGGCATTATGTAATAGATTTTTCCATTCATCTTTCTCATATGACAGTACATGACTTAAGAGAACCATGTCATACATGTGAGACTTAACATCATTCTCTACTAGAGGTAGTTGTGCTGGCCAAGTTGATTCGTGTACTTGTACTCCCGCTCTGGTCAAAACCTCGACATTTGAATGATTTTTCTCCACAGCCACATATTCTGAAACCGCACCACTAATGCGTTTTGCTAAATCACCGTTTCCTGCACCAATATCTAAGAGTCTGTGTATTTTCTTTTCTTGAATAAGCCGACGAATCTCATTCCCTATAACTAACTTTTCATTGGTACTTTTGCAGAAAGCATCAAATGAGTTTTTATAAAATGTGTCGCGGTCGTTCATATTATCGAAGTCTTAATTCTACTTGATCTCCCATCTTTACTTCTCCTCCCTGAAAAACATTACCTACTAAACCTCGTATTTTAATGGCGGCTTTAGGAAAAGTTGATGCTTTTACTTCTGGATATGCCTCCGCTATCGCATGACCAGGATGTATGCAAGGCAAATTCTCACTGAGAATCATCCACATACTGCCACTGGGGAAAACCAAAACCGAAGTAGGCGCAGTCCGAGTAAAGTCAGCAAAACCACTCACACAGAGATTTGCTCCTACTAAACTAGCCAATCTGATTGCTGTCGCATCATTGCCGGGAAGATGTAAATTTACTGCCATATGACGCATCTCTTCTAGAGAAACAGCACTCCACTGCCGCCAATTGGCCAATTTGACACTTTTTTCTGTCTTGGGCCGATCAAAGATCTCCTCTTCCCTGGCTCCTTTAGTAGTACGCACAAAACCAAAATGCTTATCGCCTAC
>CAZGLA010000047.1:0-7096 GCA_964526575.1 uncultured Candidatus Peribacteria bacterium
TAGGATGTTTCATATAATTATGTAATTAATTTTAATAAAAGCGATTATATAACGATAATCTTATAACGTCAATGTGGTTAAACAAATAAACCAAATTTTGTCAGTAGTAAGAGACTGGTCCCGGCAGCTAGAGGAATCAAAATATTGTCATCCAAGATTTCATTGTTGAAACGAACTTCGATGGCTTCGAGGAGCATGGCGCAACTGCTGGCGATAATTGCTAGCGGTATCGAAACAAAAAATGCGGCGCCGATGGCACCAGCGACAATGCCGGCGATAGTTTCTTCAATGAGATGTTTATTGCTTAAATTAGTTTTAAATCTGCTCCAGGGTCGAGCGAGAGCGGCGACACCATCGCCTAAAGCCAGTACCATAATGGCAGCGAGAGCAAAGGGGAGAGGAAAAAGCTCCAAACTTAATATCATGCCAATTAAATACGTGATGAAGCCTTTAGCTGGGAAATGTTCAGGACGGTCAAAATGCTTGAGAAACCAGCCGATAATAGGTAATTCTTTTTTTCGGGATAGAAAAGAAAAACCAATAGTAATGGCTAAGACAATAAACAAATAGAATGGTTCTATAATGTCATAGAAAATGAGCACGCATGTCACTACACCCAGAGTAATGTGAATTGCTTTACGGAAAAGTTCTTTCTGATAGGTTCCGTCAGATAAAAAGCTGAACATGCAAATTAAAAATTAAGGGTATAGGAAATAGGGATGGAAACAAAAACGAGGGTCAGAAGGGCCAGAGTAAGGCCAATAATAATACCGCCAAAAACGTCGCTGAAATAGTGCATTTGTATATAGATTCTTCCCAAACCCACAAGCATAGCTAGTATTATCCAGGCAAATGTGAGCATTGGTAAATAGATGCTCAAGATGAATGCCAAACCAAAAGCGACGCTTGTATGAGAGCTCGGAAAAGCACTGTCAGTTCTTCCTAGATATGTAACGTGATTGTGTGGACGTGGACGTAGGATGATTGCTTTCATCAAGTATCCGACAGCAATTGTGCTCACAGCAAAAACTGTCATTTGTATAATAGCAATGAGGTTATTGTTGAAATAGAAATATATTATTGGAAGTATATAAAGAACAACAAATAAGAAAGCCACATGCGCAGTCATCACAAAGAACCACTGCCATCTCGGCAAAGCTTTTTGATTAAAATGTTTCAACATCACCGTGTCTAATTTCCAGGACATAAATAAGATTTGCTTATCGACTTCTGTACGGTATTATGAGAATGCGTTTTTCGTCAATACATGAATACTCGTATTGCCATTGTTGGTGGTGGCGTTGCCGGCTATACAGCCATTGAAACTTTACGGAGATCTCCGATACAAGGTGATATCAAATTAATTTGGATTTCACCAAAGCCCAGTTTTGTTTATAAGCCTTTTCTCTTTGATATATACAGTGGCTATCGTAAACTTTCCGATTATACTTTTCCTTTCAAAAGTTATTATCAGCGTTTTCGTATCGATTTTTCCCCTGGTAAAGTGACAGAGTTTTTGCCTGCTGATACTACTTTGGTGCTCGACTCAGGCGAGCGGATAAATTATGAATATCTGATTCTGGCCAGTGGTGAGGAAAGAGTAATGCCTGATTTGCACAAGTCGGAAAATAGTCTTTTGTGTAATAACGCAGCTGAATTGCAAAAGATCAATGATCATATCGATGCTCAGTTCCAATTAGCCAAGAAACAACTATCACTGTTACGTAAACCATTCCTCTCTATTGTTGTGCAGGGCAATGATTTGTATAGCGTGCAGGTGTTACTCGCGATCTACAATTTAACTGATTATATTAGAAAGAAATACGATCTGCGTCGTAATGAAATCAATATTTCTTATGTTTCTCCTGAAAAAGATTTTGGTGGAGACCTGCCCATTAAATTGCGAGATGTTTTGGAAGAATATGTCAAAGACCATGCTATCGATGTTTACTTACACACCACTATTCAAAAGTGGGAAGACGGAAAATTGATATTGAGCAATGGGACTGTGATAGACACCAAAACACTTATTACCAATGGTGAAGCGAGATTATCTCCCGTGTATCAAAATGCCGGTCTGAAACCGGATCAATTTGGCGGTTTGGACATCAATAACTTTTTACAATTAGAACAATTTTATAATGTCTATGCTGCTGGCAGTTTGATCAATCATTATGACTGGCACAAAAAAGAGCGAGTATGGCACACATTCAACAATGCTCAAGATCAGGCGAAGCTTGCTGCTTTCAATGTCATTGCTGAGATTCGGGGCAAAAATAAACAATCATATAAACCAAAAAGTAATATCGAATTCATTCCTGTGAATGATCTTTTATCTATCGGTATGTATGGAGATAATGTCTATTTCAATTCGATCATGAATTATACACGCTTCCTTATGGCCAAGAAATACTTTTGGCAATTAACCATGCCGGAATAAATCATGGCTGCTTTTCTTTTTGTGCAGACAGCATTCAATTATCATGATGTCGCTTTGATTGAGAATGGTAAAATACTAAAGTCCTGGCATATTGATGAACCGCGCCAAACACTTAAATTCTTAAGCGGGATTTTGCCCGAGCTTCGTGATCTTTCTTTTGATCACGTTGTGATTGTACAGGGGCCTGGTTCATTCACAGCCTTGCGCGTCGGTGCCACCTGGGTGAATACCTTAGCATATACTAGGAATCTCCCCATAAAGAATATTTCTACTATCGATTACATCTCTCTCGTTTTGGATAAACCCGAACAAGAATTTTCGATTACCTTTGATGATAAGCGTTTCTTTTCTGTAATTGATAAAATAATTATTGTTGCTGATAAACCTGCTCATTTATTTATTTATAATCCTGAAACAAGTAAAGTCGAGTTAACAGAAGCTATCGCCCGGAAATTGACTGACCATACTTATCCCGAACCAGTCATGAGTACTGATGTTTTGTATGTGCTGCCTCCCAAAATAACCTTACCTAAGTCTTAGCAATTGATAATTTTAAATTGATAATTGATAATTATTCTCATGCTCTACATCGTAGCTACTCCCATCGGCAATCTCAAAGACATCACCCTACGTGCATTAGATGTGCTAAAGAGTTGTGACATCATTGCCTGTGAAAATACCCGACATAGTCAGATTTTACTGAAAGAATATGCAATTCAAAAACAAATTGTGAATATCAGTCAGCATAGTTCTGAGCAACAAATTCACAGACTGCTAGAAGACGTGAAATCAGGAAAAAATATTGCTTATATCACCGATGCCGGCATGCCTCTAGTTTCTGACCCTGGTTATCTTCTGGTTGCTGATGCTATTAAAGAAAAAGTTCCTTTCACTGTTTTACCAGGTCCTAATGCGGCTTTAACTGCCTTGGTGGCTAGTGGTTTTCTCCAAAAAGAATTTTACTTCGGTGGATTTTTACCCTTAAAAAAGGGTAGAAAAAAAACTCTCGAAGGATTGTTGAATCTTGAAGTTCCGGTTGTGCTGTATGAGTCACCTTACCGTATGAATAAACTTTTAGAAGAGATAGTTACTTTCGGTCATGGTGAGCGAAATGTTTGTGTAGGCAGAGAATTAACCAAGATGTTTGAAGAATATATTCGTGGCACGGCACAAGACTTGTCCACAAAATATGCAGGAAAAGACTGGAAGGGTGAGTGCACGGTGGTAATTAAAAATTGAAGAAGCACAGTACTAATCTGCCGTAAATCCTATTCTTTTTTTGGGACTTTCCTCTTCTTGTAAAAGTTTTCTGATGACATCAAATATTACTTTGAATTTTGTATCATAGTTTTTCTCCATTTCCTCAATTTTCTTCCGTAATTCTTGATGACTGGAGAGCATCTCACGTAATTTAGTAAATGTTCTCATGATTTGAATGTTTACTGCGATGGCTCTGTCGCTATTTAAAACTCCAGACAACATTGCTACCCCTTGCTCTGTGAAAACATAAGGAGTTTTACGGAGACCACCACGACCTTCTTTCTTTGATATCACAATTTGTGATATCAAACATTTGGCTTCGGCTGCAGTTAATTGAAAGATAAAATCATTGGGAAAGCGTTTGAGATTACGCTTGACAGCTTGATTCAAAACGTGAGTCTTCACCCCATATAGTGCAGCTAGATCACGGTCTAGCATTACTTTCTTGCCTCGAATCAACAGTATTTTATTTTCAATCATTTCTATGGGAACAAGAACAAGTGTGTCCGACATATAGGTAGAGTTAAGTCTATGTATTATGCCCAGGAAATAATGAAAAATATCTATTTGCAATGGTATGTGAAACCAATTATGATCAAACCTTTCTTAAACCCTCGATGACTTTCCCCCACGTTGCCGAAACTAGTGAGCGCCCTTTAGAAAACAAGGTAAAGCGTTGTATCGTCATGAAAAAGCCGGGTTTTGATCCTTTGGCTCAAGACTATTTGCGAGCTTTTCGTGATTTTTTGGAAATTCCGGGTGTAGAGGAAGTACGAACAGGAGTTCGTTATGACATTGAGGGAGTTGATGGTGCAACTTTTGAGCAAGCTAAAAGAGCTGTTCTTAGTGAAGCACCAGTGAATGATCTTTATAGCCAAGAACATTTTGATCATTCGCCTGAGTGGGAGGATTGGCATGAAATCAGAATCGAAACCTTACCGGGACAATACGATCAAAGAGCTGATAGCGCTATGCAATGTCTGCAACTTCTCACTGCTGGCGATCGCCCTCCTGTAAAAGTGGCCAATATCATCATGGTGAGGGGCAGAAATTTATTTCAGGAAGCTGTTCAAAAATAGAATTTGTATTATTGACTTTCAGCCATCGCTGATCTAACCTCTTTTCGGCTCGCAAGCCATCATTTATCATTAACCATTGTATGCGCTTATTTTTGAGCGCTCTCCACTAATTTTATGATTGATACTACCGATAAATCTGTTAAAACAAATAAGGTCCCGGTCTTTGTCACTGATATTGTGACAATGGACGAATTAGTCAAAAGCGATACTGCTAGTGTGATGATTTATGAAAAAGGTGATGTGGTAGAAGGTCCGGTTGTTAGTATTTCTAAGCATGCATTAGTTGTAGATCTCGGTACCGTATCTGGTGTGATCACTGGTTCGGAAATGATGGATAGTGTTGGAACAATGAAAACTGTAAAAGTAGGCGACAAGGTCAAGGTCGTGGTTATTGGTGATGAGAATGCTGATGGTCAATTGCAGCTCTCTTTACGTCGCGCTAGCCAAGAAAATACCTGGAATCGTTTTGTTAAAGATTATCAGGATGGCAAGATCATTGAAGTTACTGTCATGGAAGCAAATAAAGGTGGTCTTCTGATAGAAAGTGATGGTATTCGTGGTTTCGTGCCTGTATCTCAATTAACGCCGGAACATTATCCACGTGTCAGTGGTGCTGATCCGGAAAAGATTCTTTCCAAATTACAGTCACTCATTGGCCAAAAATTTCAGGTGAAAATTATTAATTTGAATCCCGAAGAACGTCGTTTGATTCTTTCTGAAAAAGCAGCTTATTCTGGTCAAAGAAATAAGATCATCGCTAAGCTAAAGATTGGTCAGACTATCGAAGGTACGGTCAGTGGCATCGTCCATTTTGGTATTTTCGTAAATTACGAAGGTGTGGAAGGTTTGGTGCATATATCAGAAATTGCTTGGGGCCATGTAGCTGATCCTTCGCAACATGCCAAGGTTGGTGACAAGATTAAAGTCATGGTCATCGGTGTTGATGATGACAAAATTTCATTTAGCTTAAAGAAACTGAGTGAAGATCCGTGGCTCAAAGCTGCTGAACGTTATCCTGTAGGTAGTATGGTCAAGGGCAGTGTGGCCCGTGTCACTCCTTTCGGAATTTTCCTTAAACTTGATGATGAGATCGAAGGGTTAATTCATATCTCTGAGATTTCTCCTGATGGTCGTATCGAAGATCCGGATAAGATTGCTAAAGGAGGTCAGATGATGGAAGCCAAGGTGATTTCTGTCGAACAAGATGATCGCCGTCTGGGACTAAGTATCAAAGCTCTCCAAGAGCCTGCTCTGAGCTTGTCGAAGGGAGAAAAGGCTGTTGAAGAAAAATTGACTGGTAAAGCCGAAGAGAAAGTAAAGAGTTCAGTAAAGGCGGTCGCCTCAGGCGACCAGCCTCCAGAAAAGGCCCAAAAAGCCAAGAAGGCTGAGAAAGAAGAAAAACCCGTAAAGAAAGTTCCTACGAAAAAAGCTACTAAGAAAGAGTAAATATGTGTTTCCCTAACGTGCTAACTCAATGTCTCCTGTTACCAAGAAAAAACCGAGTACGACCAAAAAGACTGCGAAACCAGCCAAAGGGGAGACTGTAGCCAGAAAAGCTATCAAGGTAACAAAAAAACCAGCGATTAAAAAAGAGAAGAAAGTCGTTAAAAAAACACCAGTAGCTGCTACTACGGAAGTAGAAACGCCAATTCAAGCTCCAGTCGAAAATGTACCGACAACGGTTGCTTCTGAAGAACCTCTGAACGCAACAGAAGAGGCGGCTACAGTAGCTGCTGAACCAGTTGTTGAACAGCCTGCTGCTTTGCCACAAGTAGAGATCCCTCGTTCTATCACGGTCAAGGACTTTGCAGTTTTATTGAAAGTAGGGGTGAATCAAGTAATAGGTGAGCTCCTGAAAAATGGCATTATGGCCAATATCAATCAGCGACTAGATTTTGATATTGCGACGATTTTGGCTCATGATTTTGGTTTTGAAGCTATAGAGAAAAAACAAACAGACGAAGTAAATGTCGGTGAAGACATGAATACACTTCTCAAAGATGATGAGAAAAATCTTATTCCTCGGTCACCGGTCATCAGTGTGATGGGACATGTGGATCATGGTAAAACTAAATTGCTTGATGCTATTCGTGGTACCGCAGTGATGGAAGGGGAAGCAGGGGGGATTACTCAAAAGATTGGTGCTTATCAAATTCAGAAGAAAACTAAAGATGGGCAGATCAAGACCATTACCTTTTTGGATACGCCTGGTCATCAAGCGTTTACTGCCATGCGTGCTCGCGGAGCCAAAGTCACTGATATTGCTATTCTGGTGGTCGCTGCTGATGATGGTGTGAAACCACAAACTATCGAAGCT
>CAZGLA010000048.1:0-4002 GCA_964526575.1 uncultured Candidatus Peribacteria bacterium
ATCGATAATTGTTAATTATTATTTCTCTTGTTTCTTCACGAATTCCTCTATCTGCTGACAGTTAGGTATTCCTTTTCGTGGTCCCAAATGTTCTACTTTGAGTGAAGCGGCAGCCATAGCAAAACGTATAGCATCGACTAATGGCCACTTATTTAAAAAGCCATAAAGGAAAGCGCCATGAAAGACATCCCCTGCTCCCGTAGTATCAACCACCGGCACAGAAAATATAGGCATACGCCTGACCTTATTCCCATCATTATAAAACACGCCGCGTTTACCGACAGTAACCATCGTAATCAAAGGTTGAAACCGATCATGCATTTTACGAACAGCCTGTTCAGCTCTTCCACGAATGCCTAGATTCTTGGGAAAACTTTCAGAAGTGATCAGTATATCTACAAGAGGTAGAATCTTTTTAATTTCCGGATAATAATGGCTCGCATCCAGTGAAATCAGCACTCCATGCTTTTTGGCCAATTTACAAGCGGCCAGTGCTACTTCAGTAAAGTGTCCATCTAAATGCAGGATGTGGGCTTTTTGAAATAAAGACTTAGGCAAAAGCTCAGGCTTCATTGCCTCTTCCAACTGATAATTGCTAATAATTGTCCGATGTTCATGTTCCGAAACAATGACTGAAGAGAGTGGTGAATGCCCGCCTCTTCTTACTTGCACACCTTTTGTATCCACCCCATAACTTTCAAGATCACGAATGATTTCTTTACCAATAAAATCATCACCGACACAGCTGATGGCTCCTGCATCAACTCCCAAACGGGCCAAAGTAACTAAAGCGGTCATAGCTGATCCTCCACCTTGAATATCTACTTTAGAAGCAGAATTCTTGGTATTGGGCTTGGGAAAGGAACTGATAACCTGCAAATGATCCAAAGTAGCACTACCTAAACCGATAACGAATGGCGTCTTTTTCATAAGTTTGTTTCTTTATATTGTATCATAATTCTGAATCCTGAATTCTTATTTCCCATTTCCCCTTTCTTTATTTCCCATTTCCTACCTGTTACACTATTGCCACAATAGATAGTCATGAACATCCTCACTTTTGTTTTCGCCCTTTGTATCGTCATACTCTTTTCCGTACATACATTGTCGGCTGTACAACTCTATAAACAGAAAAGCCTGGGAACATATGCTATGCCTTCTATATTAATTTTAAGCGGATTGTGGATTTTAGCTTTTTTAACTGCTGTTTTTAATTTTATTGCTTATTTAGCTAGCTGATATGCGCTACGATTTTTGCCACTTTGCCGGTCAAGGAAAAGATGAAATAATTCTGTTTCGATCTCATCGTCACCCTCTTCGTTTGATCGGTCGTATTTTTCAGCAATTAGCGATGTATCTTTCTTTGGCGATTTTAATGGCCATCGTTGGCTATGTACTGATTAAATCATTCGGTCTGCCCTTTAACGATTCTATCATCAATGTGTTTTATGCACTTTTATCTCTAGCAATAGTTACCACCGTGATGGCAGCTTGGTCACTCTGGTATCGTTCTCTTTGTTTGATTACTGACTCTCGACTGGTAAAAATCGTACCCAAAGGATTTTTCTACAGTTATACTCGCGAACTTCGTCTTGAAGGCATCAAAGATACTTCTTTTAGTTATGAAAACTTTTTTCACGGACTATTTAACTATGGCAAATTACAAGTTATCGGTGGCGGCACTTTTATTGTAAAATACATTCCCAATCCCCGCGACATTCATCATTACCTGACGAAGTTACTACGTATTATTGATGCTGCCAAAGCTGCTAATAAAAAACCGGAATTTCCCGAATTTATTCCACGACCGGAATGGAAAGGAAAAAGCTTTAAAAAGATCATTGCCCCCTCTCATTAATCAAGATATGAAACGATGTTTTGGTATACTCAGTACAGTCCTCTTACTTGCGGGTTGTTCGTTATTTCAACCGGTAGAATCACCCAAGTCAACCAGCGCGCCGCAAGTGGATCTCTATCAGGTTTTAGCAGATGCCATCAAAAAGAGCATAAATATCACCAGTGGTTCTTTCGAGAATAATTTTGATATTACTTTTCAAAACGCTCCAGATATAATTGACCAATTCACGACAAATCTGAAGGGCGATTGGAACAGTGATGCAAAGAAAAGTTTCACTGAAATTACCTTCAATTTGGATTTGCAAAACCCAGAGCAATCTCTGCCCACACATGGTATCGCTAAGATCAGTCTGGCTATCGATAACAAAAAAGTTATTGTTCGTTTGAATAATATCAATCTTGTAGGTGAGGAAAGCGAACCTATCAATCAAACTCTAAAATCTGTCATAGGTGAATGGTACTTAATACCCCCAAATACTTCTTATCCATTAGATTTTGCAGCATCGCTCCTAGATCAAACTACTGATAACAAACAAATATTAGAAAATGGTAAGTACTTTCAAATTCTAGATGCCAGTATGGTGCAAATGACTGAAGAACAAGCTCATCATTTGGTAGTAACTCTGGATAAAGACGGCACCAAGGCGGTTCTCAGAAAGTTACAGGAGAATAACAGCGCAGATATCGCGGTAGATCGCTTACCTGAGTGGGAAAGTATCATTGACAATGCTACCTTTCAGGGCGATATCTTTATCGGCAAAGACAGTGGTTTTATTCGTAAATTACAAGGCGAATTAACTATCATTGGCAGTCAAAATAATAATCAGCAAATTACTATTTCCATCGATGTAGAGTTGGGAAATATCAACGAACATGTATCAGTGACAGTACCGCGGACCCAAAAAACCATTGATCTCCAAAGCTTACTTAATGTCCCTGCTTCCCTACAGCAATAAAAAAATCCGGAAAATACTTATCCATCTAACAGCGCTCATGTTGATGGTCTTGGTATTTGGACTATTAGGAGCTAATACGAATCAATCCCTTACCGGAAATATTACCGAGCCTGTACAGCAAGCATCCTCATCAATATATCCCGTGGTAAAAGTAGTAGATGGAGATACCATTGATGTAGATATGAATGGCAGCAAAGAACGAATTCGTCTTATTGGCATCGATGCGCCTGAATCCGTGGCTCCCAATCAACCGGTAGAATGCTTTGGCAAAGAGGCCAGCATGCACTTAAATGAATTATTGACCAACAAAAGTGTGAAACTAGAAAGTGATTCCACCCAAGCCGATCGTGACAGATATGGTCGATTGCTGCGCTATGTTTTCCTTGATGGGATCGACGTGAATAAGCAACTTCTACAATACGGATTTGCCAGAGAATACACGTATAACAATAAAACATACCAACATCAACAAGAGTTCCGACAAGCAGAACATGAGGCAGCAATTGCTAAACTTGGTCTTTGGCAGGAAAATATATGCAGTTTTTGAATAATTCTAAATCGTGAGTTGAGAATCGTGAATTGAACGCCTATCCATCATTATTTCATTCACGATTGACGATTCTCGATTTAAAATTCTTGCATTTTGTACTCTTGGCAGTATAATAGTTTGAGTGCTAATTTTAAAATACTAATTTTACATTTTTATTTTCTCCCATGAGTGAACAATTTAATAAGTTTACACCGGAAGCAAAACAAGCATTGGTTTATGCTCAAAAAGCCGCGGCTTTGATGAAATTACCTTTCATCGGCACCGAACACATTCTACTGGGCATTCTGGATCAAAAAAACGCCCTAGGCAGTACGGTTTTAAATGGCATGGGTATCACTAAAGAAAATGTTACTAATATTTTGAATACTCGCACTGGTCATCAAGTGCCTGATCAAGATGTTTTGAAGAACGGCTTATCTGAACTAGCGAAACAAATTATCGAAAATGCTACCGCTCTCGCCTTCAAATATGGTCATAGTGCAGTCGGCACCGAACATTTACTCCTAGCTCTAGTGAGTCAAAAGCAAACTGCCGCTGCTTCTGTTCTGGAAAGTTTACAAGTGCCACCGACAAAACTTCGGGAGCATATCGAACGTCTCTTTCGTGAACAAAAGAATGTGGATGAGCCTACTGGCGAAA
>CAZGLA010000049.1:0-3461 GCA_964526575.1 uncultured Candidatus Peribacteria bacterium
ACATTCTACATTTTTTCTTCATGGTCGCTTTTTGGCCCAAGAAGTCGATCTCGTACGAACCATCATTGCTGATGGCCATGAGATGGGAAACCACAGCTTCAACCACCCCAACTTTACCAAGATCAATGGAAAAAGAATAAAGCAGGAAGTTAAAAGTGAAGAAGATCTACTCATCAATCAATATCATTACTCACCCAAACCCTACTTTCGCTTCCCCTATGGTGCCCGCACCAATAAAATTCTCACGATGATTAATCAGATGGGCTATACTTCTATTGCTTGGAATATCGACACTTTGGACTGGAAAAGTGCCAAAGAACATATACTGAACGAAGCTCTGACGAAGGCAGAAAATGGTGCTATTATCATCATGCATCTTGGCAAAGCAGAAACCGCCAAAGCCTTACCGGAAATGATTGATGGTTTACGCAAAAAAGGTTTTGAACTGGTTACCATAAGCACTTTACTGGAATATGACTCAAGTATCCCATACCCAAGCAGCCCAAAGAATACGTAAACTGAAAAAGCTGATTCAAGATTGGAATTATCATTATTTTGTTGAAGACAAAAGTATTTTTTCCGAAGCAGCGAGGGACGATCTCAAAAAAGAACTTATCGATCTGGAAACGCTTTTTTTCGATCTGATTACTGCTGATTCACCCAGTCAGAGAGTGGGTAGTGTCCTTAGCGGCAAATTGCCAAAACACCCGCATTTCACTCGCAAATGGAGTTTAAGTGATGTTTTTAGTTGGGAAGAATTACAAGATTGGGAAAATCGCCTCAAAAGATTATTACCTCAGGCCAAATGGCAGTATTTCTGTGAATTAAAAATCGATGGTCTCAATGTTTCTCTACATTATGAACAAGGCAAACTCATTCGCGCTCTTACCCGAGGCGATGGCGTTATGGGCGAAGACATTACTCATACTATAAAAACTATTTATAGTGTGCCCTTGGAATTAACCAAGCCTTATGACATCGAAGTTTCTGGTGAAGTCTATATGCCCCAGAAAAGTTTCCAGAAACTAAATAGAGAATTACAAAAGTCAGGTGAAGAGGCCTTTGCCAATCCTCGCAATGCCGCCGCTGGGTCAGTGCGTCAATTGGATCCGGCCATTGCTGCGAGACGAGATTTAGCGATGTTTGTGTATACTCTTGGTCAAAACAATATCCCCAAACCTCCAGCGACACAGGAAAAGGTCCTGACACTCTTTCGTGAATTAGGATTTGCCACCAGCCCTCACACGCACCTTACTGACACTCTTCCGGATGTTCATACATTTTACCTGCATATCGAAAAGATCCGAGCTAAATTGCCTTTTCATATCGATGGCATCGTGGTTAAAGTGAATGAACTAGCTACACAACAACAGGCAGGTTTTACCGCCAAAACACCCCGAGCCATGGCTGCCTATAAATTTACTGCTGAAGAAGCATCGACAGTTATAGAAGGTATCACCATACAAATCGGCCGTACTGGTGCTCTTACACCGGTGGCGGAATTGAGAGCGGTGGACTTAGCTGGATCTACAGTAAAAAGAGCTACCTTGCACAATAAACGTGAAATCGAAAGAAAAGACATTCGTATTGGTGACACAGTCATTATTCACAAAGCTGGCGATATCATTCCTGAAATCATTCGTGTCCTACCTGAACTACGCACCGGCAAAGAAAAACCTTTTCATTTCCCGATGACATGCCCCAACTGTCACTCCCCTACTATTGAAGAAAATGAAGGCACAATAGTTCGTTGTACGAATAAGCATTGTTTTGCTCAGCATAGAGAACAATTAATCCACGCCGCCTCCAAAAAGGCTTTTGATATCGATGGCATGGGTCCACAAGCTATCGATCAATTGTTAGAACGAGATTTAATTACTGACATTGCTGACTTTTTCTTAATGAAAAGCGAAGATTTAGCAGTGCTTCCCCTTTTTAAAGAAAAGAAAATCACCAAGCTTTTACAAGCCGTTCAGGCCGCCAAATATATCAAATTAGCGCGATTATTATTTGCCTTGGGAATTCGTCATATAGGTGAAGAAACTGGCCGTGATATTGCCCTCTTTGCTAGTCAACATATAGCTAAAGAAGCTGTTCAGAAATATGAGAACCAATACAATCATGATGGCAAAACTCCTCATCACCTACATCCGCTTATTACATTTTTAAGTTCAATCACAGAAGCTGATCTTCTTAATATCAGCGGTTTTGGTGAAGAAACGAGTAAGAGTTTTGTTGCTTGGTGGCAAGAAAAAGATCATAAACAACTTATTGAAAAATTATCTGAAGTTGGTATACGTGTTGAAGCTTTGGACTTGTATCAAACTAAGAAACAAACATTTTTTACTGACAAAACCTTTGTTATCACAGGGTCACTCAAAAATTTTGGCCGAGAACAAGCTAAAGAACTAATATTAGACCATGGCGGCATAATTCAAAGTGCCGTTTCTAGCAAGACCGACTTTCTTCTCTGTGGTGAAGAAGCAGGAAGTAAGCTAAAGAAAGCCAAAGAACTTGGATTAATCATTCTCAGCGAAGAAGAATTTATGAAACACTTAGAATAGTGCAGAGTTCTCTGCACTTATTGTTTTAGTTCTTTCCAATCCAGGACATACGCTTTCTTACCCACAAATCTCACTGGATTGAGTTCAATTAAATTGAGATCTTGGCGTTTTTCTAATTCTTTGCTTAGGAGTAAAGCAATATCAACGATCGTACTGACAATATCTGGTTCATCACGATAAGCAGTAAGGATTTTATAACTCTTGAGACTATGGAGTGCCGTTTTTATTTCCTGACGCGAACAGGAAGCGATAAGAACGACTTTATCATGTAAGGCTTCGGTCCAAATGCCTCCCAGAGCGATAGTAAGTACCATACCAAAATGGGGATCTCGTTTAATGCTCATCAATAATTCTCTGCCATCCTGAATATGTGGGGTTACTTGATATTCAACTTGGGTCAATTTTTTGAGCCTCTTTTGCATAATTTGCAAAGCTGCGACTAAAGATTTCTCATCAGAAACATTAAGCATTACTGCGCCCATTTCTGTCTTATGATAGAGCTTGGGTGAAACGCCTTTCAGTACTACAGGATATTTCAACTTGGGGATATGACGCAGTGAAACTTTTTGTATTGGTAAAAGTAAATCTTTCCACTTTCTCTTTGATTGTGAACGCTCTAGCTTTAAAGAAGGTATTTCAAAGTGAGCAATTTTGGCGAGTAGGGCAATAGCTTGTTCTGGATAATCAAAACAAGGTATATGCTGGCGGTAGAGCATCTTCTTTCCCTCTTCGACACGATTGCCTCCTATAAGACTAACAATTATGGGTTGTTTAGGAAAATTTATCTGAAAATCTTTGATGGTGCGAGCGATAGCATCAACATCGGTCATACTTTGTGGCGTCAGTAAAATGAACATGATCATATCGCTAGTCAGTCTACCCAATAAATAAATGGCG
>CAZGLA010000050.1:0-9203 GCA_964526575.1 uncultured Candidatus Peribacteria bacterium
ATAGCGTAGTAACGTCCAATCAGCGAAGCGATTTTTCCCACACCCATGTCTCTCATTACTTTTTGTAATTCTTTAACAAACTTAGGTAATTCTTGCGGCAAAGTATCTCGACCATCAGCAATGATGTGAATTGCAACATTGGGAACCTTCATGTCCTTGGCCATACGTAATAACTGATAAGCAAGTTCAGCATACGCATGTACACCACGGTCAGAGAGCAAACCAAATAAATGGAGAGTTTTCTTTTGATCATGACAATATTCCATGACTTTCTTATAGGCCTTATTATCTTTTATCTGATTCTGGGATAACGCTTCTTTGATCTGAGTTTGGGGAAAAACTACAGGGCGACCAGCGCCGATCATGAGATGTCCCATTTCCGAACTGCCTTGATGGCCAGCCGGCAAACCAACAGCCTCGCCTGCTGCTTGTAACTCGGCATATAAGCCTTCTTTAAAACGATCTAAGGTCGGTAATTTGGCTAAACTAATAGCATTACCTGGTCCCGCAGGTGCTATTCCAAAGCCATCGAGAATGATGAGAAGAGCTGGAGAATGCATGAATAATTTAACGTTAGTTTTATAGTGTGTCATTTCGAACTTACCGAGAAATCAGTCGTGTCATGCCGAAGTGACCCTGAGCGATCCCGCCCATGCGGGAGAGTCGAAGGGGAATTCGAGGCATCTCGTGGTAAGACTGTTCGGTAGTAAGGATATATCTCATATTCAGAGTAATGACGGACTATTAATAATTATTCAGTTCTTCAATAGTGATGAGTCTATTATACTTACACATTCTCTCACTTCTACTCATTGAACCAGTTTTAATAAATGGTGAGTTAACAGCATATGCTAAGTCGGCAATTGTTGTATCTTCAGTTTCGCCACTACGATGAGAAATAATAGTTTTCCAACCATATTCATTCGCCAGTCTAATTGCTTCCATAGTTTGGGTAATGGTACCGATTTGATTGGGTTTAATAATCATGGCTGAAATTAGATCTTTTTCTTTGACCATTTTCATGCGTTCGACATTAGTAACAGTAAGATCATCACCGACGATTTGCACTTTGTCACCTAACTGTTCTTTAAGCATTTTCCATCCCTCAAAATCATCTTCAGCAAAAGGATCTTCGATCGACATGATGGGATATTTCGTAACCAGATCTTTATAGAAGTTTACTAATTGTTGTGTCGTTAACTGAGTTCCTTCTAACAAATACATACCATTCTTATAAAGTTCGGTCGCTGCTACATCGAGAGCAATCTTTATATCTTCACCAAAGCTGTAGTTAGTTTTCTGGCAAGCTTGCTCAATTAAGTCGAATGCTTGAGATACGTTCTTTATTGCTGGAGCGAAGCCTCCCTCATCACCTACCAGGGTCGACATACCTTTTTCCCTGATAACCTCTTTCAAAGAATTAAAAACTTCAGCAGCAATAGCAATTTTCTCAGTAGTACTTTTTCCTTTCACTGGCACAATCATTACCTCTTGAATTGCAAAACCCGAATCAGCGTGTTTCCCACCATTGATGACATTGACCATGGGAGTAATTGCAGGAATTGTGAATTGAGAATTGTGAGTTGAGAATTGTTCGGCCAGAACTTCAAAAACCTCTTTTCCTTGAACTAAGGCTTGTAAGCGCAGGAAAGCTATTGAAGTCGCTATAGCAATATTTGAACCAAAGTTCTGAAAATTATTACTACCATCAATTTCCTGAAGGAATGAATCTAAACTTTGCTGATCAGCAAAATCTTTCTGCAAGAGTTGATCTTGAATCTTTTCGGTAAATATCTTTAAAGCTTTCTGAACACCTTTTCCTTGAAAAGCCCTGTCCCGAGCGGAGCCGAGGGATTCATCTCCATCACGCAATTCAAATGCTTCATGAGAGCCAGTCGATGCCCCGCTGGGAGCCATACCGATAGCATATTTTTCATCCTGCCACAGACAAACAGCGACCGTCGGCATCCCCCGAGAATCAAATACTTGATATGCCTTTGCCTGAGTTAGTTTCATAAGAATTTTCTTTCCACTTCATATTGGTGTGAACAAACAAAAAAAGCAATGTCAAAAGATTTTTTTCATTATTGTCCTGATACAGTGTATTATTATTAATAATTTTATATGCTTAAAAATGAGTTAGTTTTAGTTCCACTTGAACTCATCGAAAACAAAATCCTACTCATCCGTGGGAAAAAAGTCATGCTGGATCATGATTTGGCAATACTATACGAAGTGACCGTGAAAGCTCTTAAACAAGCTGTCCGTAGAAACAAATTGTGTTTTCCCGATGACTTCATGTTTCAGCTAACTAAAATTGAGACACAATATTGGAGGTCACAAATTGTGACCTCCACCAAAGTAAAGAAAGGACTGAGATGGTTTCCTTTTGCTTTCACGGAACAAGGAGTAGCGATGTTATCTAGTATACTCAAGAGCAAACGGGCTATTCTAGTTAACATTCAAATCATGCGCACTTTCACCAAACTACGTGAAATGCTATCAAGTAATCACTTACTGCGTAAGAAAATTGAAGAATTAGAAAAGAAATATGACCAAAAGTTTAAAGTGATCTTTGATGTGATTAATAAGCTCTTAATTGAGGAAGAAAGTCCAAAGGCAAGAATCGGCTTCAGAACTGAATAGTTTTATCCTTTTATATCCGTAGCGCTCGAGACGAGAAATCTGAGGAGATCGAAGATTCTGTTCCAATCCTGATTTTATGCTTGTCATCCTGAACCCTTCATACACTCAGGGTAAAACTCCGTGAAGGATCTCTAGACGAGAGATGCTTCGTTTCACTCAGCATGACAGAAACTAAACTACACAAGCGGTTTCGCAAACTCTTCCTCCATCGGTTTAGCCACCGGTTCACTACCTACTTTTTCCCAGGCAGCTAATTCTTTTTCTACTTCTGCCTTGGGCTTGGCATACATCTTACGAGAATGTTCAACGATTTCCTTACTGAAATCTTTTTCGGGATAATCCATTTTCAATGTTCTACCGGAGAAGGCATTTTTGGTTTCGCCTTCGATCGACATTTTCATATAAAATTCTTGTACACCCAAGTTGATCAGGTCACGGACTTTAAAGGTCGGCGCATATTCTTTTTCCAAGATACCAGCATCATCAGCACCGATACGGAAGTTGATCACTGAACCGACATTACCCAGTACTGTAGAGCGAAGTGCCGGAGAAATCTGAGACATAAACTGATGAGCTAGTGTCACCGATAGGCGGTATTTTCTGGCTTCCGACAGAATCTGTTCAAAAGTATCCGTGGCAAAGTTTTGGAATTCATCGACATAGAGATAAAAGTCTTTACGTTCTTCTTCTTTGATGTCAGCGCGACTCATAGCGGCTTGCTGAATCTTGGTAATCAGCATGGCTCCCAAGAGATTGCTATTTTCATCACCGAGAAGCCCGCGAGATAGTTTGACCAATAAAATCTTTTGTTCATCCATGATTTGGCGAATTTTCAATTTATTGGCAGCTTGTCCGATCATATTGCGGATAAGTGCAGTAGATAAGAATTGTCCTACTTTGTTTAAAATAGGCATAATTGCTTCATTGTCGAATTTCTCACTCCAGCTGGCAAATTCATTGACCCAGAAATTTTTTACTACGGAATCTTCGATATGAGCCACAATACGCTGACGATAATTTTTGTCAGTAAGCATTTTCAGAATACTCAGTACGGTTGTATTTGGTGAGTCTAACAAAGCGAGCGTGGTATAACGCAGCACATGCTCTAGACGTGGCGTCCAGTTGCTACCAAACATTTTCTTGAAGATTTCGATAAAACCAATAGTTACACGCATACGCATCTGAGATGGCACTTGCTCGAGCGGATTGAAGGCGATAGAAAATTCCGTATCCGCAGGATCGAAATAAATGACATCTTTCACGCGGTTTTCGGGAATATGGCGCATGATATTATCGATCAAGTCGCCATGAGGATCCATAACTGCCACACCATAACCATCGCGGATATCTTCATGGACGAGAAGCTCAAGCAATTTGCTTTTTCCGGTACCACTTTTACCGATCACATAGGTATGACGACGACGATCAGCACGCTTGATACCGAAGACATTGTTTTGATTATGATAATTGGTAGTACCAAAGAAACAGGTTGATTTGGCATCCACTGTGCCTTGTACCGGCAAATCGAGTGGTGGCTGGGATTTGCGGGCAATAACATGAAAAATATGAGGAACCAGATCAGGATTAGGGAAATGATAGAGCGTGGCTAATTCTTGAGTATTTGCCTGAAAACTATTGCTCTTCGTACGAGTACGATAACGCTGTAAGAAAGCCTTACCACTACCGGAACTGGTTGATTTGAAATTATTCAGATCAATAGTATTGAATTGGGAGAAGGCATCAGTCAAAGCTTTGAGTCTTTGCCAAGCCTTTTGTTCATCAGGGCTGAGATATGCCAGTCGTATATTGACAGAAAAATGTTCTTTTTGGGCTTTGGCAGCAATCGCCTCTGATTCTATTTTCCCTACATTTTGGGCCTTGAAAACATTCTTGAAGCGGAAAAAACTTTTGATACCTCGGAAACGTATTTTCCAAGAACGTATGAAATTGAAAGTCCACGTATCGGGAAGTGGACTTACAACAATTTGTATCCAAGCTTGATCTTGTTTATCACCACGAGTGAGCACTGAAAACACTGTCGACAAAGAATCACCTTCAAAGGAAGTATAATTCTTAAACGGATAAATATCAGCACGAGCAAGTTTGAGTTCGGTGCCCACAATCTTTAAACCTTGCAGAACTCGCTCATCAGCATAGTCATGGACATGAATGATTTCACAATCGGGATAGACGGCATACAACTGGCCTTCTACCAACTCCAAACTCTCTGAAGGGATATTCAGGTAGAAGTATATATTTTGATGGTAGGAAATCATTTCCAAGGAGATCTTTTGCTGCTTCAAAGTCTTATAGAGAACAATCAAAAGTTCCTCAAATATCTTTTCCTTTTTGAGCTGGGTATCACCCTGTGGTATGCGGATAAGTAAGGTCCTAGTCTGGATCATTTTGTAGTGTCTTTTCAGGTAATTGTACCACATTTTACCAGCTTAGCAATAGCTCAATAAGCGCTTACATTAGCTACTGGATAGTCTCCTGATAGCAAGTTTCACAATAAACCTGTTTTTCACTCGTATCATAGACCGTTTCTATAGGTTCACCTCTTCTACTACACTTCATTGCCTTAAGGGTTGGGATCGCAGTATGTTTTAAATTTTCTTGAATTCTTTCTAGGGGTGCGATATGAGGCAAAGGCAAATTCATACGACGATAAAAATCCAGTTCTTGTTTAATCATTCGATATTTCTTGCCACTTTTCTCACTACGCAGCACAGCATCCAGAACATCATCTTTTACATCGCGAACATGATCCGGAATAGTGTAGGTAGGCACGAAGTCCTCTACCGTTTCTTCAAACCATAAGAATCCCCTTTTCGTCGCCTCTTCCTTCTTCATCGGGAAATAGTTCATCCCTTCGGATTGATTGTAATAAAAATAACTTAAGCTGGGCGGAAAGAATCGACCATACTCACCAGTTTTTCGCATATGTTCTTTGAGACGCTCAACTAATGAAAAATATTCCTCTTTGGAATACTTCTTATTGAGTATGCAAAATTCCTGACGTTTTAAACTAATACAGCCAAAACAATCTTTCGTTCCTGAGTTCGCGTAGATACAGTATTCCAAATCACGCACATTACCGAAACAACTTAAGCAAAACTTCAGATTGTAGGCATTGTCCCCACAACCATGAGAGCGATAAATTAATTCAGCGTGCATGCCAAAACCAAGAAAGTCCATACAATCCTTAGCATCTCTAATCTGTATAGCATTTTCTAAGTCCTGAACATTTTGAGAGAAAAAACAATTATTACAGTCCTTGGTGTTATCTAAATAATTACCGGTAGAGTTTTCATTTTGTTTACCAATAAGATATTTATGGGGAAACTTTTCTCGAAATTGTTTAAATTTCTCTGTTTCTTTTTTAACCACTTCATAACTACCCAAATCAATCCCGGCGACTTTTTTTTGATATTCTTCTTTTGTACATTGCTCATTATAAAAACAATATTCCTTATTGATCAGGTTTACACAACCAAAACAATTTTTGAGTCCCTGACAATTGTAGAGAAAGCTAGAATCTGAACAGTTGCTACAATTTTCTATAAAGCGACAATTATAGCAATTAGTAATGTGGAATGATCCGTAACATAATTCGCAGTCAGTACCCCAAAGTGTATCGACAACATTCTTACAACCAAATGCGCCAAAAGAAAAAAGACAATCTTCATCATTGGCAGAGACAAAGAGCAAATAACAATTTTTGAGATACCCCACACCATTACAAAAGTCACTATTCACAACCGTAGACCTACTCACAAACAAACTTGGTACAGGTACTTTTTGTTGTAATTCCGCAAATTGCTCAAAAAAAGGTCTATTCCAATCAATATCTTGCCCGTAAGAAAGAGGGTCCCATTTATCTGAATTCCAAATATCAATATCATACACAGTAAAACCTCGTTCAGGTGGTGTGGTAGTAAGTATCGGCTGATGCGTAAAAGCGCAGGTGCTACTATAAAGGTACACAGAATTGGACATACCTTCCATTTGGCACATCCTTTCTTCAGGACACATATCTGGAAGAGGAATATTGTTAGCTGCACAATATTTTTCTTCTTTATCAGATATCGTGAATTCTTTTCCTGTCACCAGGCAAACTTTGGCTTGAGCCATAGGGGAAATTACCGACTAGTAGACTACCTTCAAATAACACTTTTCACAATATACTATCTCAGGTCTCTCTGGTGAATAACTCGTCTTAATCGCTATAGTACATTTCATGCAATTTCGATCCCAGAGTTTTTCGGGGTTTTTCATACGCATGCGAGCTAGATGACGGCAACTGAAACAATGGACAGGCAATGGTATTTTCTCTTGTTTATAAAACGCCACTTCTGGAGCGATTAGTTTATAATTCTTCTGGCAGGACTCGCAGGTTAAGATCTGTTGAATAATAGTATCCGAAACATCGCGAATATTTTCAGGAACACTGTACTTTGGCCCTTGATAGCGATTGATAATAGTCTCTTCATACCAATTTCCGCCTATTCTTTCTATTTGCTCTTTGCTGATAGGAAAATAATCGGGAGCGACACTTTCATTGTATGCAAAAGGAGAAATATTTATGGGAAAAAACTCACCCCATTCTCCTCCCTGCCCTGAGCCTGTCGAACGGGTCTTACTCATATCAGCAATGATTTTAGGAACTAACTTTTCATATTCTTCCTTCGTATATTGTTTGTTGAGAATACAATATTGATTGGATTTAAGGGCAACCGATCCAAAGCTATTTTTACTTTGTCTGGACCCATAATTATAAGCTAAATCATTAGTACTGGTGGCACAGACTTGGCAAAAGATTTGATTATAAGCCTGGATACCACAGGACACGCTCTCATAAGCAAGCTCGAGCTTTTCTCCAAATGACGACACATCCATACAATCCTTGGCACGATAGAGTGAATCACAGTAGGTAAGATCTTCTGAGTCACCGATCGTGAAACTCTGATAACAATTTTTGTCATTGATCATATAATCTCCCACACAATTCTCATAATTCACTCCATGCATGCATTTGTTTGGCAGTGTGAGCGCAAACTCCTGCAGTTCCTGAGATAATTTGCGAATAGTTTCGCGACTGCCCAGATCAAATTGCTTCATATACTCCAGGTATTCTTCCTTGGTGTATTGTTTGTTTTTGATGCAATATTCCTTGTGATTCAGATTCACACACTGAAAACAGTTTCTACAGCCGAGACAGTTCTTCAGAAAATAACTATCCTGACAATTGGTGCATTCTTGGCTGAAGAAAAGATGATAACAGCCTGTCGAAAGCATACATTCGTAGCAAAGTTCCGAGGTTTGTACATATGAACATTCCAAACAATTGCGTGAATGCTTCAGAACATTGGAATAATACGAATCTTGATTGAAATCAGCATCAAATGTCATATAACAATTCTTGCTATTACCGGCGAAATTAATATATGAGCAATTATTTTCTTCTGCATCTACTGATGATATCAGCGTAGGCAAAGGAGTTTTCTGGAGCAGTTCGTTGAATTGCTCAAAAAACGGCCGACTGGAATCATAGTCCATCCCATAATCCGTTGGGTCGTTTTTTTCGGCCCACCAACAGGTCAGACAAAATACATTATATGGCTTATCAGCAGCATAAATAGAGATCATCTCCTTATTACAACTATTACAGGTGCGATGATAAAGCTTTCTTTCATTTCTCCAGGCTAGACGCCTTTGTTTTCTACAATCAGGGCACAGCGTCGGCGGTGAAATCAAATATTTCTTACCGGCATATATAGGTGAAACCTTGTCATAAAATTGCAAGTCTTCATCAGTAATCACGAATTGTTCTTGGCATTGTCTGCAGGTTTTATTCATGTTAATAAACAGTTTCTAAGTAGCATTTCTCACAATACACAATCTCAGGTCGATCGGGGGCAAATGTAGTCTCAATCGGCTCCTGACGTTTAGCACAGGTTCTATGATAGAGAGTAATCTCTGTGCTCTCCTTAATGCGTGCTTTGTGACGGCATTCAATACAGAAATGCGGAACAGGAATATTATGTTCACGATAGAAATTGAGTTCCTGACGAATCACGCGATAATGTTTATGACATGTATCACAAGTCAAGATTTTATCAAGAATTTCATCAGTTACCTCATTAATGTTATCCGGTATAGTCACAACTTCTCCTTGATAGGCATTGCCCTGATCCAGATCACCCCATTGCCAACTCTTTTTAAGAACTTCAGTCTTTTCTAAAGGAAAGGTTTCATTAGCTTGAGTTTCATTGTAACCAAATGGTGAAAGGGTAACTGGGAAAAATTCTCCCCATTCTCCGGTCTTCTTCATATGTTCAATGATCTTTTTCACTAAAGCTTCATACTCTTCTTTGCTATACTGTTTATTAAGAATGCAATATTGATCTTTCTTGAGGCCAATACAACCAAATAAGTTTTGGGAATTATGGGAAAGATCGCAGTACCAGATATTAAAGTTATCGTAACAGGCACTAGAAAAACCTATATTCTTGGAACGATTACAGGCATGAGTTTCAATTTGCAATTCACACTCC
>CAZGLA010000051.1:0-4812 GCA_964526575.1 uncultured Candidatus Peribacteria bacterium
CACCATCATTACGTAGATTTTCCACACGTAGCATATCTGCCATCATGCCATCCACATTATAGCTACTACCCCGGAGACGTTTTTCGCCTTCATAAGCTGAGCCTTCAATTCTTTGACTGTTCACTCTGGCCCAACCTTCAGCCTGTTGATCGGCAAATATACGCTCAGCAAAAGCTTCAGTGCTGCCTGGATCTGTTTTAAGCTTTTGAGAAATACCAAAGTTGAGAGTGAATTGTTGCAAGTGACTGGGCTCAAGCCACTTCTTCATATCCGCGCGTTTTTCTTGTAGCTTTTTGAATTCACTATCACCCGGTTCGGTGTGGCTAATCTGTGCTTCAATATCGGCTAGCTTGCGAGCAATTTTATTCTTTAACTCTTCTTGGGTTTTTTGCTCAGCTTGCTTGAGAATGTGATCAATAACCTGTTGATTGGCTGTCTCAGGATCAGCATTTTTTAACTTTTCTACTTCTTCAGGAGATAAATCCTTTTCTAATTTGACTCGAGCATCAGCCAATTGTTGATCATTTATTTGAAATTTATCTAATTTATAGGTGCTGCCCAGGCGAGTTTCATCAGTAATCAAACCATATTTCTTCATAGCTTGCATGACGAATTCTTGTCTCTTATTAATGAGATCACTATTTTCTTGCATACCGATGATTTTATCATTGAGATGCTTGATAGAAAGACTTTCCGGTCCGCCTTGGAATACCGTCAAAATACGGCTACCTGCCGGAATATTAGCCAGTTTGAGGTCGGGATCTCTACTTAATAGTTCTTTGAGTTTGACGATGTCATTACTCGTTTCGACTTCACGAAAGCCATCGATCCTACGTCGTAATTGACCGACTTCAGGGGGAACGATCAGAGGTTCTACAGTTTTATGTATGGTTTCAACTGTTTGTGTCTGTTTCTTCTTGGCAAGTTCTAAATCAACAGGAGGTATTTCCCCTTCAGGGTTTTTTTTCAGTTGTTCTGTTGTATTATCACTCCCGTGTGGAGTATCAAGACCATTCATATTTGTTTTTATTTTGAAAGAAACGATTTAGCTATTTCTAATGACCGTTACTAATGGCCCTAAGAATGGGTAACGTTTATGTAATTCACCGCTCTCGTCATTGATATCGATTGCGGCGGCATTTCTGTCGATATAATTGAAAGCCATGCTGGCTTGTGCAGCATAAGCTGGATATTTACCTTCGATCATATGACAATAATTCAAATACACTTGAATGAAGCCATCATTGTCCATTTTTTTACCCTCGAGTGTTCTGCTAACATTGACTGTTCCATATACATTTTTAGCTTCTTGCAAGAGTTGTTCGCGTTGATCCAAACCAGGGTAGAGAAAATCTATTTCTCGTGGGGTAGGAGATTGGGGTTTTTGGCTGTCTGGCTGGGAGGAGGGTGTATTGGGCATAGAGATTGGTTGATCAATACATTATAGCACAATCAATTCAGAATTCAGAGTTCAGAATTCAGGATGACAAGAGGGGGAGTATTCATTAGTATAGGCTCGCATTATTGTTCATCATGCCACTGTTTTTATACGATACATTGACGCGGAAGAAGCGGGAATTTGCTCCTCTGAATGACAAGGAAGTGCGCATGTATACGTGCGGGCTTACGGTATATAATTTTGGCCATATTGGTAACTTTTCCCATTATATTATGGGAGATTTTCTTAAACGTTATCTCAAGTTTGAAGGATATAAAGTGATCCATGTTCGTAATATTACCGATGTCGGTCATCTGGTGTCTGATGCTGATACCGGCGAAGATAAAATGCTCAAGGCAGCACGTTTGGAGAAAAAAGATCCTTGGGAGATTGCTAAATTTTACACTGAAGCCTTCTGGCATGATTGTGAGACTCTTGGCTTACAAAAGCCGGACTTCGAGCCAAAAGCTACTGATCATATTGACGGTATGATCGCTATGATTGAAAAACTCGTAGAAAAGGGGATTGCCTATAAAGCCAAAGATGGTGTGTACTTTGATATCAGTAAATTTCCTCATTATGGAGAGCTTTCCGGCAATAAAGTAGCTGATTTGGAAGCGGGCGCACGCGTGGAGGTGAATACTAACAAGAAAAATCCCGTTGATTTTGCCCTGTGGAAAACTGATCAGCCTGAGCACATCATGCAATGGGATAGTCCTTGGGGCAGGGGATACCCCGGTTGGCATATCGAATGTAGTGCTATGAGCAAGGAATATTTAGGCGAACAATTAGATATTCATACCGGTGGTGAAGATAATATTTTCCCGCATCATGAATGTGAAATAGCTCAAAGTGAAGGTGTCAGCGGCAAGAAATTTGTTAATTTCTGGATGCATAAACGCTTTCTCTTGGTAGAGGGTGAGAAAATGGCTAAATCCAAAGGTAATTTTTATACTTTGTCTGATCTGCATCTGAAATGGGTAGAGCAAGGCTTTCTCGGTGATCTGAAAGAATCTGCCCAGATATTTAAGTTTCTGGTGCTGTCTGCACATTATCGTTCGCAAGTGGATTTTAGCTTCAAAGCTCTTACTGATGCTTATAAGGCTTGGGAGAAAATTGATGTAGCTTTTCATCGTGCTGAAGGAGCCCATCCAAATGATAGTGTTAAAGGTATTCGTGAAGGATTGGAAAAATATGAAGTTCATTTCTATCAAGCATTGGCAGATGATCTGAGTACTCCCAATGCTTTGGCAGCACTTTTTGATTTTGTCCGGGAATTAAATGCTGCCTTAGATGGTGAGGGCATTTCACTCGTAGAACAAGAACATGCGGCTAATTTTTTCCATGAATTCATGGAATTATTTAATATTGATATTGATGTGTATACACTGACGCCTGATCTCATGGACATGGTGATGCAGCGCGAAGAGGCGCGCAAGGTGAAGGATTTTGCTTTGTCAGATAAACTTCGTGATGAATTACTAGCAAAAGGAGTCGAAGTGAAAGACAGTAAAGAAGGGGTGAAATGGAGGAGGATGTTAGTTTGATTGTCATTCCGAGCCCTGTACCGTATGGTACGGGGTCGAGGAATCTCTATGCCATACTTTGTCTATTGAACTGATTACAACATTGAGATACCTCGACGGAGCTCGGTATGACAGCAAAAAAGCAGGATGACAAGAAAAGTGCCTCTTGTGAAAGGCGGCGATTTGTGGCATAATAGAGTGTGGACAGTCGAATTAATTTTTGGATCTTGCCCCATACCATATGGTATCGGGGTTTTTTTGTAAGAACGTAAGCCCTGTGCTACCGTAGCACTGCTTATTTTAGCTTGGCTAATTTTGTTATGGAAAAGAAACCTATTTATATCACAACATCGATTAGTTATGTGAATGGCTCACCGCATATCGGTCATGCCTTGGAGCTTGTCCAAGCTGATGTCTATGCCAGATATTTCCGTTATCTGGGTCATGATGTTCATTTCTTGACTGGGACTGATGAGCATGGCAGTAAGCTCTTTCTCAAAGCCAAAGAGGAAGGAAAGACGCCGCAGGTATTGGTCGATGAGAACAGTGCTAAGTTCAGAGCATTGGCTGAGGCTCTTTATGTGAGCAATGATGATTTCATTCGTACAACTGACAAGGAAAGACATTGGCCCTCGGTTTATAAATTATGGGGAATACTTGATGCTGCTAAGCTATTTGAAAAAAGAACCTATGCCGGACTGTACTGTGTAGGTTGTGAAAGTTTCAAAACTGAAAAAGATATTGTCGATGGCAAGTGTGTTTTACATCCTACTACAGAAATTCAAAAAATCAGTGAAGAAAATTATTTCTTTCTTTTGAGTAAGTTCAATGACGAAGTGGGGAAAGCACTCAAGGGAACGATAACCATACTGCCTACGAATAGGGGAAATGAGATTTTGTCTTTGGTAAAAGACGGCCTGCATGATGTCAGTTTCTCTCGACCTAAAGAGGTTCTTTCATGGGGTATTCCCGTGCCTAATGATCCTGGCCAAACGATATATGTATGGTGTGATGCATTGACGAATTATATTTCGGCTTTGGGCTATGCTGAAAATGGCGAACTGTACCAGAAGTATTGGGATAGCGATGCGAGGAAAATTCATTTCATTGGTAAAGATATTTTGCGTTTTCATGCCGCTATTTGGCCGGGAATGCTACTGGCCGCGAAATTACCGTTACCTACTGACATTTTTGTGCATGGGTTTGTCACGGTAAATGGTGAAAGGATGAGTAAATCAGTAGGCAATGTCACTGATCCTATGGAGTATGTGAAAGAGTTTGGGGCTGATGCACTGCGCTACTACTTACTTCGTGAAATCCCTTCCTATGAAGATGGGGATTTTAATCTGGTGAGATTTATTGAATTGTACAATGGTGAGCTTGCGAACAACTTGGGTAATCTCGCACAACGGGTGACTGCTATGGCGATTAAGTATGAGACTATCGTTGATGCAAAAGTACCGTTAATGGCCAATATTGAAGGTTTGAAACAAGATGTGGCCAAATATTTGGAAAAGTTTGAAGTGCATCTGGCTATACTGGCTTTGATGAAGGAACTGAAGAATTTCAATCAATACATTGACGAACAAAAGCCTTGGGAAATAGCGAAGACTGATATGAATAAGCTAACCGTGGTTCTCAGTACATTGTTAAATGGTCTGGCAGCTATTTCTCCTATTATCGCTATCTTTTTACCAGAGACTGCGAAAAAACTGCGAGTAAAGTTGGGACTCAGCGAAGAGGGGACAGAAGTAACGCCAATAAAGCCACAAGTTACTGAGGGACTTTTTATGGTGAAGAAATAACTGCAACCCACCCCTACCCTCCCTTAACAGGGAGGGAGGACTT
>CAZGLA010000052.1:0-3604 GCA_964526575.1 uncultured Candidatus Peribacteria bacterium
AATTATTGAAGTTCCTCCCTCCAAGTTAATATCGCTAATCGTGTGCGTGCTTGTATTGTTATCTTCAATAGTAGTGGCGCCAACTCTTAGACGAGGATCGCCACGCTCGGATGGTGGGAAATAATTATTGTATTGATCACCACTACTTGTTGGTGTGGATGGGATGTAAGTGGGGTCGGGTTGCTCAGGAGCGCGTAAATCTTTAGTGGCTTCGGTAATTTCGCGAGCGCCGATATACCTTTCTAGCCAATATCCCTCTATCAATTCTTCTTCTACTTTTCCTGTGTAACTGTTGGCATTTACCATCTTTGCCTTGCCACTACGAACTTCGGTAACGACACCTACATGCGAAATGCCGCTACCGTAAGTGTTGAAAAAAACCAGGTCGCCGATACCAATATTAGCAAAAGCGATATCTCTACCGACAGAATATTGATCACGAGACTGTCGTGGCACCGTGATATTGAGAGCTTCTTTTAGTATGACACCAGATAGTCCGGAACAGTCAAAACCACCTGGTCCTTGTCCGCCAAGTTGATAAGGCACACCTAGTCTGGCACGAGCACTGGTGACTACCGCATTTTTTTGACTCAGTGAAAGAATGCTGGCTTTGAAATAGTCTTGTAATGGACTTAAGCTGAGAGCGACGGCAATAAGCGCGACTAAACCAATAATGGTTAGGTGGATTTTTCTGCCTGACTTAGTACCGATGACTCGTTTACTGAGGGTCTTACGAGCAATCTTCATGCGCGGATGCAGAGCGGACTTTTTCTTTTTAAATCCTGTCAGGACAAATTTCCACAAACTGGATTTTGCTCTGCTTTTCTTTGGTTTTTGTTTTTTTAGTTTTCTCTTAAGGGCCATTTTTTGTTTTTATTTCATTACATTATATCACGTTTTGAATGCAGAATTCCCTCCTTACCCTTGCCTTTTTGTGAAAGATGTTGTGAAAGAGACTTTGTAAAAGAATGCTAAGAAAGCGGTAAAGGCACTTAAAATAAAAATATATATCATGGAGAAGGGGCCGGTCATCGGCAAAGTATTCTCTGTTTGCCAAAGAATCTCATCATAATCGACGCGTTTACCAGCTACCACACCACTGGCTTTGGCTTCAATAATTTGCGGAGTCCTGCTAATTTCAGAAAATAACTTGGAGAAAATTAAAGTAACTATGGGGCCGTTTCCCAAGGCTGAACTCTCACCCAAAGTCACTATACCAATGACGAGGTCTCGATCATTGTTGCTTTTAGGAGCTATCAGATAGGTAACTTCATCAGCCTCTTCTTCAAAAAAGGTCCCCGCTTGATAGTTTTTGAATGTTAATTCTTCAGGCAACAATAATGTTGTACTGATGCCAATAAGTTCTGGTTTGATTTCACGTGCTTCCAAAGCATAAGTAACTTCAGTGTCAGTTTCGCTGATTTTATGAAGAAGGATTGTGCCTTGTTCAGAAGCAAAGGCGGGAGAACAAAGAAATGTTGTTAAAATAAATAGAAGAAAAGTTTTCATAAAGTTTCGGTAGCTACTTTTTTTCATTCCTCCCCCTCTGTCATACCGAGTTTTGTCGAGGTATCTCAATGCTGTAATTAGCCCATCAAACAACGTATAGCATGGAGATTCCTCGATCCCGCGTTCGCGTGACTCGGAATGACATGGACGAGGGAGTTAGGATGACATAAAAAGTAAAATGTTACGGATAAGTCCTGGCCCAAGTCACGGCTAAATCAATCAAATCATTGCCGTTGATTGTGGCGTCGAAACTGGTGTCTACCAAGGGTGAGAAATTGACTTGAGTGTCATCAATGGTCCAAAGCTTGGCGATATTCTCTAGATCATGACCATCGACGCGATCAGAGCGAGTATTGTCGCCCTTTAGCCCTCGAATGTCGGTTCCGGTTATAGCGACAGGGGTACTGTCTACGGTTCCGTTGGTTGTTATTATCTGATATTCGTATGCCAGATTAGGAATAATATTGCCTCCATTGGCAACGCTGTCACGGTCTATAAGATTGTTCGTGGTTATCGTTCCCAGAAGAGTAAATATTCCATGAGGATTGCGTCGATATATTTTGTAACTGATGTTTGTGCCGGTGACTATGTCCCATTGTAAGGCGATACTATAACGCTCGGTTCCGGCACTCGCTTGCAAATTGGTTACCGGACTTACTGTTACTGTCCCGGAAATAGTGAATGTGCTGCTTGGCCAACTATTGATGGTTATATTCCCCGTTGGCGAACTTAAAAAGCTGGTATTGGCGACGGTTATCGCACTTGATCCTACGGCTGCTCCACTGTTGACTGCAAATGTAACCATGAACAATTCACCATTGCCACTGACTCCCGTTAGCGGCGTGATGGTCCGAGCATTGCCGATAACCACCATTCCTTCATTGCCATTTTCCAAACCACTTTGAAACGATGTTGCTACAGTACCATTCTCATTTAAAAAAGGTCTTTCAGTGCTGCCTACATAATTTAGTTTGCTCGCATCATAGGTAATATCAAAACCATAATTGCTTAGGTCGATAACATTGGTTACGGCCGCAGTGAAGGTGATTTGCTGACCGGGCGAAACATCAGAATTATTTGCTGTTAGCGTTATATATGGTTCGGGAATTACTCCGGAATTGTTCGCTTTGGGTGTTCCCAAGATTACCGTTCCCAGACTGCTGGTTGCGGTTGTCACGCCGGTACTGCTTTGCCAATTGCCGGCCAAGTCTCCGGAAATACTCGTGCTCAATCTTTCCATGGTTGCGCGGGTTGTTGCTGATCCGGCAAACCAGGCTCCACTGGTACTATTTACCGTATCGATGATTGCGCTACCCGCATCCTTTAATACCAGAGAGTCGCCGGCATTGCTGAGAGATAGTGTTCTCACTTGATCAGCTGGAATCGATGTTGCCAGCTCTCTACTTTCCAGTAAGAAATATCCACGGGCAGGAATGGTTCCTGTAAGCGTATAGATTTGTGCGCTCGTATCATCTTCAATTGTCCAATTAGTTACGTCGATAGCAGAAGCGGTGTTATTATAAAGCTCTAACCATTCATCGAGAGAATTGTCCGTTGAGCCGGCCCAGGCCAGTTCATTGATAACGACGTCCATATTACTTGCCGCCATTACCGGACGGGAAAGAAAAATATCCGAACTAAATACAATAACGCTCAATATCAGTAGAAAGCCGCTTAGTTTTTTGATCATAAGAAGAAGTTAAAGAATTTATCCCAAGGGACATCTTGGGGCTTTTTGCAAAAAGTAGTCGGATCGTAGCAGATGAAAAATGAAATAAATCTCTTTGACAATTTTCCTTATTTGATCATTATAAATTTATTGTTTAGTTAGTTTTCGTAGTGTATACTTCGTATATCCTTAATACACACTTCAATGTCCAGTGTTATCAATGTGAAAATCGATCCAAAAGTCAAAGCACAAGCCAAAAAGGTGGCCTCTGAGTTGGGCCTAAGTCTTAGTGCGCTTATCAATGGTTATCTGCGCCAGCTTATCAAAAACAAAACCGTATATTTAAGTCTGCGCGAGGAACCTTCACCTTATTTGATTGAAGCTCTTCGTGAGTCAGAGGAAGATATTAAAAAAGGCCGGGGCAAA
>CAZGLA010000053.1:0-10511 GCA_964526575.1 uncultured Candidatus Peribacteria bacterium
AAAAAGCAATCGCTGAGGCGCAGTTGGGAAGTCTTACAGCTACCACCCGAGATGTAGACCTGGCACCATTGGAAGCGCAAGCAGCCATAGCTCAAGCTGCCCTAGATCTCGCGGAAAACCAAATAGAAGATACAGCCATCAGGGCGCCAATTAATGGTGTTGTCACGATTGTTAATCGCGGCAATGGCGAAGAAGCACAAGGAGCTAATCCTGTTATTACGATGATTGGTGAGGGAAAACTGCAAATCGAAGCTAATGTATCTGAAACTGAAATAGCTAAACTCCGAGTTGGTAATAAGATGAATATTACATTCGATGCTTTAAATCCTGATCAAATTTTCTCGGGAACATTGGTATCAATTAATCCTAATTCTACTGTCATTTCTGGAGTTACATATTATACGGTCAAAGCTGTCTTTGAGACCAAACCTGAAGAAAAAGAATTGATTAAACCAGGCATGACAGCCAATCTCGACATTGTCGCGAATACTGCTGAAAACGTTTTACTTATACCTTTGCAAGCTGTTAAAATTAATAAGAATGGTAAATATGTGGAAGTATTGATTAATGACAAACCAGAAGAACGTCCAGTCACTTTAGGTATCCAAGGTGAGCAATTAGTAGAAGTTACAACTGGAATAAGTGAAAATGAACTTGTCATCACCTTTACTAAAGAAGAATAAACATGGCCTTGATTGAGCTTCATGACATTCACAAAGAATACGACACTGGCAAAGTAGTTACTGTAGCTCTAAACAAGGTCTCCTTACAGATCAATACTGGTGAGTTTGTAGCAGTTATGGGTGTCTCAGGATCCGGCAAATCAACTCTGATGAATATCCTCGGTTTCCTCGACCATCCAACATCGGGGGATTATTTCTTAGAGGGTCAAAACACCTCGGGATTTAATGAAAATGATCTTGCTGATATTCGTAATCAAAGAGTCGGTTTTATTTTCCAAGCTTTTAACCTTCTGCCACGAACAACAGCAATCGATAATGTACGGTTGCCATTAATCTATGCAGGCATCCCTCATGATAAACAAATTCAAAAAGCTGAACATTTGCTAACAATGGTAGGACTGAACGACCGTATGCAACATAAACCCAACGAATTATCTGGTGGTCAGCAGCAACGTGTTGCTATTGCTCGCGCATTAGTAAATGATCCCACCGTGATTTTTGCGGATGAACCAACCGGTAACTTGGATAGCAAGTCTTCTTCAGAAATCATGCATATTTTGCGGGATTTGAACGTTCAACAAAAACACACCATCATTATGGTCACCCATGAGCATGACATTGCAGCATTTGCTCAAAGAATAATAACTATGCAGGATGGGAAAATTATTTCCGACAAACTTAACGGTCATACCTAAAATAGTATGCTACTTGGTACTCTTATCAATGTCGGACTAAAAGAAATATGGGCACATAAAGCGAAGTCTTTTCTTACTATGTTAGGAATCATGATTGGTATCATGGCTGTTATTTTGATCAACTCAGTGGGTTCAGGAGCACAATCATTGATATTCAGCCAACTCAGTAGTTTGGGAACCAATATTGTGGGCGTGCTTCCAGGAAAAAGCGATCAGAGTGCCGGGCCACCTGCAGCGGCACAAGGCATTGTCATAACCACACTGACAGCCGAAGATGCTTTGGCCCTAGAAAATGATGCTCGTTTACCTTATGTGCTTTATTCTGGTCTGTACGTACGAGGCACAGGAAGTATCTCTTATAGCAACAAAGATATTTCTACTAGTTTTTCAGGCACACGTGCTAATAAAAACCTTATTGAAGATGCCCAGGTACAACTGGGACGCTATTTTACTGAAGAAGAGGCGAAGAATTTGGGCAAAGTTATTGTATTAGGATCGGAAATAAAAAAAGAACTATTTGGAGATCAAAATCCTCTTGGTAAAAAGGTCAAAATCAAGAACCAAGTATTTACCGTTATCGGAGTAATGGAAACTCGTGGACAAGCAGCCTTTCAAAACCAGGATACCGAGGTCTATTTACCCTACAGTACAGTACAAAAACTTTTGCTGGGTATTAACCATATTAATTTCATTCGCGCCAAAGTTGATGCCCCGGAGCATATTCCTCAGTCTATCGACACAATAAAAATTATATTAAGAGAACGACATAAAGTTTACTCCGCAGAAGATGATGATTTTACAGTTTTGAGTAGTGTACAAAGGTTAGAAGTGTTAAGCAGTGTCACCAATGGTATTAAATTCTTTTTAGCATCGGTAGCTGCAATATCTTTGATAGTCGGAGGCATTGGTATCATGAATATTATGTTGATCATTATTCGCCAAAGAACACGAGAAATAGGATTACGCAAAGCCGTAGGAGCTAGAAGAAGGGACATTCTTTGGCAATTTCTTATTGAATCGGTATTACTGACTTCTCTTGGTGGTTTGTTGGGTATAGTCTTTGGTGCTTTCTTGTCCTGGGTAGTGGCTCAAATCGCGATCAGTCAGGGCTATAGTTGGCAATATATTGTTAGTCCAGACGCTGTACTAACAGCCTTCGCAATTGCTTCAGCTATTGGCATGTTTTTTGGTTTATATCCTGCGTACAGAGCAGCAAAATTGGATCCTATTATTGCCTTACGTTACGAATAGTATGAAAAATATTTTTTCTATCAGTACATCTCAGGCCATTATCGGTTTGGAAAGCAATAAAGTTCGCACTGTTCTGACTACCTTAGGAATTATTATTGGTATAGCAGTGATCATAATTGTTATTTCAGCAGGCAACGGTGCCCAAGCATGGATTACAGAACAATTAGCTCAGTTCGGGACCAATACTATATTCACTGAAATCCAAGTTCCAACCGCCCGTTCTCAAGCTGAATCTGGGATAGCTATTGGTAGTGGTTTAACAATTACCACACTCAAACAAAAAGATGCTGACGATACAGAACGAATTCCTGGGGTAACTGCTAGCTATGCTGTAAGTATGGGGCAAGAAAAACTTACTTTTGAGAACAAAGAAAAACAAACGAATATTTTTGGTACAAACGCTAGTTACCTCACTATAGATAAAAGCGCAGTGGCAGAAGGAAGATTCTTCACTGATGACGACGAACAAAGTGTCGATACAGTCGTCGTTCTAGGATCAAAACTCAAAGAACTTTTATTTGGTAATGAACCAGCTCTGGATAAGTTCATCAGAATACGAGGGCAAAACTATCGAGTAATCGGTGTAATGAAAAGTGTGGGTGCCAGATTTACTTTGAATGTTGATGAATATGTATTCATGCCTCTAAAAACTTTACAAAAAAAGATACTAGGTACTGATTATATTATTTATTTTGTCACACAAGTAGAAGACGAATCAAAAGCAGATTTTGTGGCTGCACAAATGAGCACTATCCTAAGGAGAAATCATGATATTAATGCTGACGATGGTGGCAAAGATGATTTCTCCATCAGCACCAGCAATGAAAGTGCTGAAACCGTTCAAACTATTTTAGGGGGAATCACATTATTGTTAGGTGTTATCGCCGGTATTTCACTTTTAGTGGGGGGAATTGGCATCATGAATATTATGTTTGTATCAGTAACCGAACGTACAAAGGAAATTGGATTACGCAAAGCTCTGGGGGCAAAACGATCACATATTTTATTACAATTTTTACTTGAAGCTATAATTATCACCATGTTAGGCGGCGCCATAGGTGTGGCCTTGGGAATATTCATTGCCTCTATAATCGCAACTATCGCCCAAAGTCTACAATTCAATTGGCCTCTTATTATTACTGCCAACTCAATAATCTTGGCGGTAGGAGCCTCATCAGCTTTTGGCCTTATTTTTGGTATTGTGCCTGCCCGTCAGGCTGCCTATTTAGACCCAGTTGAAGCCATGCGTTTCGAATATTAGGCAGAGAAAATTGACACAGTTATCTTTTGTGCGATAATAAGACCTAATAATAATTATTATATGGGCAAAGGAAGAGGCATTCATCGTCCACCAGGATCGGGTCCTGAAACCCGAAAAACCCGACATCATCCACGGCCACTTCGCACAACCTTATCCAATGGTCCTCGTGATAAAGAAGACGAAAAGCTCCATCCATTAGATTTTAGACGCAATGTTCCTGGTGGAACCCTAGCGCCTCCAGCAATTGCTACAGACTTGGCTAGCGCAGTTCGATCAGTAACTAATCCAAGTTCCATACCACCAGCAAAAACACCTGATATAGTAGAAGCTCCTGTTCTTCCTCCTGTTAAAGTGGTTCTCACAGAAATAAAAGCAATTATTGATCCTACTCCACCCGCAGAATCTGGACTTAGTTTGGGCGGATTTGACTTAACCGACCTAGATGATTCACCAAAAATTGCGAATCCTTTTAGCGGGAAACAACCTGAATCTCGCCCAACTATACCTTGGGGTGTTCCTCAAGAAGAAACCTCACAACTGAAAGCCACCATCCAAGAAGCTCTAAACAATAGACCACCAACAGAACCTCCACCAGAATCACCTACATCAAGAGTTTCATTACCAGAAGTCTCCAATAGTATACTGAAGTCCATCCCATCTCCTCCACCCCACCCTGTTGAATCAAAAGAACCACAATCGACTACTCCCTCTTCTTCACCTACACCGGCGTCAATTCCCTCAGATGATTTTGAAGAACAACCTACTCAGATAACAGTCGCTCCGACCTCATTTTCAACTTTACCACCACATCAGAGAGCATGGTATAAAAACCTCTCAGGATTACCGGTGGATAATGCTGGATTTCTCCCTCTGCAAAGAGAATATATGCGTGATCTAATAAAAGCGACAGAATTGACCAGTGATGATAAAGAAAAAATAGTTTTAGAAAGTATTTGTGTTGCAGTTGAAGAGGCCACCGATCAAGAAAGTTTAACTAAAGCTTTAGAAAAACTGAACGCTCATGAATTTTCTGAAGAAGTAAGAAAAGTTCTTACCCAAACTGAAGAAACATTCTACGAAAAAGCTAATATCGAAGCTGATCGACGTGCCCTACAAAGATTACGTGAATTCTTACCCCTTTCTATAACCATTCTCGAAGGTTTTAAACGATTGGGGCACAATCTTCTTTCAACACAATTAAGCATAGGTCCCAACAAGTTTGAATTCAGTTTTGATCCTAGTTCATTTGATATCGTTGCTATAAATTTTTTAGGTAATAACCTACACAATGCCGTTTTGCAAAGATTTAGTGGAAGATCATTAATGAGTAATAAGGTAGTACAAGCGCTAAGCAAAACACTAGAAACAATTGCTAAGAATCCTAATAAAGTTATTGCTACTAATGGCAATAGCAAATTAGCTCTAGCTCTAGGTGCAGCTGGCATTATTACGGCCTCAGCTGCAACTGTAGGACTTTATGTCAGTCGTGGAGACTCGCAAACAGATCATACATCCACCGAACGATCTCCTTCTCCACCTCCCTCCGTTCCTCCTGCTGATTTATCCTCATCTACTGCATCTCTACCATCTATAGCCTCATCTCACCCAAGCGCCCTATCCCCTACCCCTGTATCATCCCCAATCTCTGCTCCAATTGCTGCACCCACTTCTACTCCTGTCCATGCTCCTACGGTTACCCACGCTCCCGTTCATTCTCCTGTCGCAAGAACTGTGGTTTCTACTGCTGATATCGAACATCCTTGTGAGGAGTCAGTAGGGAGTGATAGAGATGCTAACACTGAAAGAGCCCTCATTGACATTTTAATTCGGCATTCCTGCCGAGATATTGAGACTGAAATTGATGTTGGCCGAAGTGCTCATCTATTAAATAGGGTAGTACTTAAAGCCCGATTGAACCATGCTTTACGTGACCGAGAAGAAGCAGAAAGGAATACAATTGAACGAAATTTCATTGAATTAGAATATGACACTACGGCTTTAGTTAATACTTTACGCAGTAATGGAGATAGAAATGGTGCATCGAGAATCATTCGACTACGTACTCGTCCCGGCCGTGACAATGTGGTACTGGAAAGGCAAGAGGTTCGGGGACAAAGACAATTACGTGTAATAGTCGAGCGTGATGGCAGAGTGCTTTATAGCACTGATTGGCTACGTGAAAGCCGAGTACTTCGAACCAGAGGCTAGTTTACACTTCTATCTGAACAAATTGATAGCCGTGCATTTGAGCGTAATTTTTGAGTGTTTGTAATTGAGAGAGAAGCACATCTTGAGATATATCATCGAGAACTACATTGATGATCATCCTTGATTTAATTTTATGTAATGCACTTTTCCCTAAAGTGAATGACCATAAAACCACATAATAACCAAAATTATGTTTGAGTCGCCAAGAATTAAAAATCCTTTTTCTGCCAAGGTAAGGTCGAAAAAGCACAGTATGGAAATGGGGAATAATTTGTGCCAAAATTTCTTGAGTTCGGTGGATGATTTTATGAATATCATCAGACTCAAAATGTTTGCTAAACCAAGTTTCTTTGGGCTCAAAACCAGCTATGCCCAACAAATGACCAGCCTGGAAAATTCGTTTAATAACTATTGGATTTTCCTCCGCAACTCGACCATAGACAAAAAATACGGCGGGGATATCGTGCTCTTCTAACCAAGATAGGACCTTTTCGATCTTTTCCCGATCACCTCCAGAAAAGGTCAAAGCCAAGATCTTCTCTTTGGTAGGAGCAAGGTAAGAATAGCCACCGATACTGTACCTGGGACTAAGTGTGTACAACCACCATAAAAATAACAATCCTAATAGTAACAACAATGCCCACCATGGCAACCACCATATACCAGTCATCAAAAGTATCGCTGTAATCAGAAACATATTGAGGATCATGCTGCGTTTTAAACCTTAGCTGTATAGTGTAGTATCTTTGAGAATTTGTCACCTCTATGCTTACCACAGTTTTGATATCCACCAGCATATTTATTGTTGCCGGTGTCATCACCACTCAAACGATATACAATTTGCTGTTTTGCCTGAAACCCAGTAAAAAACAGGCTCATCCTGATAAGAAACACGGCTTGGTAACAATTCTGATTCCTGCCCGCAATGAAGAGAAGGTCATCGAAAGATGTTTACGCTCACTACTTGCACAAGATTATCCAGAATTGGAAGTCATTGTCTACAATGACCAATCTACTGATAAAACTGGGGAAATCGCTGATAAAATCGCCAAGGAAGACAAACGAGTCCAGGTCATGCATGGCACTCACTTACCGGAAGGCTGGGTTGGTAAGAATCATGGTTGCCATCAAATGAGTCAGAAAGCTCAAGGTAATTGGTTACTCTTTGGTGATAGTGATATTTGCCTGGCACCCGATGCTATCGGTCGAGCCCTCGCTACCACTGATGAACATGGTTTAGAATTCCTTTCTTTCTTCCCCCGTTTTGACAATGATAGTTTCTGGGAAAGAGCAATATTGCCGCTTTTTTACTTTTATCTTTTTTCTTTTTTGCCGCTGTCACAAATAATGACCCATCCTAATCCCAATATTGTTGCTGCCAACGGCTCTTTCATCCTGATCAAAAACTCCCTCTATTGTAAGATCGGTGGCCATGAAGCAGTGAAAGATAAAATCTTGGAAGATGTCCTCATGAGCCGTCATATCAAAAGACTCGGTCATAAGGTCGGTTATGGTGATGGTAGCGAGATATATTCGGTACACATGTATGATAATTATCTTGGTATCTGGGAGGGGTTTAGTAAGAATGCTTTCTCTTTTTTCAGCTGGAATTATTTTTCTGCCAGCTTTTTTGTGATATTTGCCTTTTTATTTATTATTCTGCCATTTCTTCTCATACCGATTGGCTTGATCATGAATCAACCCTTACTGGCATTGTCAGGAGTGGCTGCTAGTAGCATGTTTCTCTTTGCCATGGCTATACTCAGTTTCCGTATACAGCAAGGATTACTCTGTATTCTCATGTTTCCCATCGCCATGTTTCTGAGCCTCACAGTCATAGTCAATTCTATGTTTCGTGTAGCAACCGGAAAGGGACTAACGTGGAAAGGGAGAAGCTACGCGAAATGAATTCAGAATTCAGAGTTCAGAATTCTGGATTAAATTCTGAATTTTGAATCCTGAATCCTGAATTATTTTATACTGAGACCAGCGAGTCCAATTATCACGCCAATCACCGCTGTAAGTCCTCCAATGATCCAGAAACGCATAGTGACATTGTGTTCTGGCCAACCCCAATGTTCAAAAAGATGATGTAAAGGAGTAATAGCAAAGATTTTACGGCTTAAGAATTTTTTTGATGTTATTTGAATAAGACTGGAAAGTGTTTCGATGACAAAGACAAAACCAATGATTGGCAAAAGTGCCATTGCATTCGTAAGCATAGCTATCACACCCAAGGTTGCGCCGAAAGATAAAGCACCTGTATCACCCATAATGAAACGCGCCGGCGGCACATTGTACCAAAGAAAAGCAGTTAAACTACCCATGAGAATGCCGCAAAAAGCGGTCAAAATAAATAAACCATTAACAAAAGCAAAAATGCCAAAGGCGCCAAAGGCAACGATCAACAAGCCCGCTGCTAAGCCATCCAAACCATCGGTAATATTCACAGCATTACTGGTGGCAATGATGACAAAAGCAAAAAGCGGGATATACCAGAGACCGATGAAAAAATCTCCCAGAGCTGGTAAATGAATTTCATTGTAGCCCAAGCGAAAGTAAAACCATAAGCCACCAAGGACAGCAAAAAGCGTTAGCCAAAAAAGCTTTGGCCTGGCGCCGATACCCTTCTTAGTTCCTACACCACGAATATTATAATAATCATCCAGAGCACCCAAAATCCCGGTAACAACCAAAGTAAATAGCGGTAAGTAAGTTTCACCACGATCCAAGACTGAATATGGTGTTAAGCTCGATAGTAAGACAATAATCGCTGTAATTCCCCAGACCAAAACTCCTCCCATCGTAGGAATACCAGCTTTCTTGGCATGTAATGCTCGGAAAATGGTAGCCTTATGACCATCCACAGTCTCTTCGCGAATCTGTTTACCGAAACGGTTCTTTTCCAAAAAACCAATGAAAGCGGGAGTGACCAACATTGTCAGCACAAATGAGATAGTGCTATAGCCGAAGATATAGATGAGAATAGGAATGTAATTCATGAAAAACTGATTTATTCTTCCTTAAAGTTCCTCAGTATGGGGCTGTCCCCTGAGCTGAACCTTGATACGACGTCTGAGACCATCTCCAATACTGTACACTTCCAAATCAGCATATTCAGGTTGCATAAACATCGTGTGCACTGCACGGCGACGATAGCTGGGCATAGGAAGAAGTTCAACGGCAATGCTTTGAGCGCGAACCTTCTTGGCTGCTTCTTTAGCAACAAGCTCTGCATTGGCTTCTTGATTTTTGCGATAATTATCAATATCCAAGACCACTTCCAATTCATCATCAACATAACGACGTACTAGTAAACGCCACATATGTTGCAGAGCAAATAAAGTTTCCCCTTGGCGACCGATAGCTACCGCTGGAACTTTTGCTTTGAGGTTGATACGTAAAAAAACCTTCTTACCTTCAGCCGTGCTTTGTATATTCTCATTTTCTTCTGTGTCCCAATCCTCAATGTCTATCATAGATTTCTTGAGCAAATCTTGTAAGAGAGCAATTGCTTTGCGTTGTAATTCTTCCATAAAATTAAAAAGTTATTTGCGACGATTGAGAATAAGTTGTTGGCCAATGCCAAATACAGTCGAAAATATCCAGTATAAAGCCAAACCAGCCGGATAACTCATGGCAAACCAAGCAATCAATATTGGCATCATATAAATCATAGAACTGGTAGCCTGTTCGATCTCTTTCATTACTTTGGGTTCAGTAGAAGATTTAGGAGTAATATCATGAATTTTCTCATGTTGTTTCACTTGAGACAATTTCATGGAAATAAACTGAGTAACACCAGTAAGTATGGGCAGAATATATTTATCAGGTGTAGTCAGGTCAAAACCTAAAAAGACCTTACCGATGGAATTTAAATCAAAGCCGGACAAAGCTCCGTATAAATAATGGGTGTAGGATGGATCTAGGCCATTTTGAAGTACAAAAAACACCGCATAAAGAATAGGAAGTTGTATCAAAACAGGCAAACAACCACCGCAAGGATGCACACCATGTTCTTTGTAAAGTTTCATGGTTTCTTCCGCCTGCTTTTGTTTATCCTCCACATGTTTTTCTCGTAAAGCATTGATCTTCGGTTGTAATTGTTGCAAACCCTTTTGCTGCTTCAGACTGGAATATGTAGGAAAGAAAAGGATTACTCGAATGATCAAAGTCAAAAGAATAATTGCCAAACCCAGATCGTGACCGGGTAGCCAAGTGGTTAACCAAATCAGCAAATTATACGTTGGTCGAAGTAATAACTCTTCCCAGAGCCAGGAGAAAATTGCCATGTTTTAGAGAAAAAGGAGCTAGAAAATAGAATCGCTAGAGTGTGTACTTGGAGAATAGCAGATTAGCTGTTAGCAGGAAATAGGAAATATAATTATCAATATTTTGAGTTCATTGATAATT
>CAZGLA010000054.1:0-1976 GCA_964526575.1 uncultured Candidatus Peribacteria bacterium
GTGGCTTATCTGTACCAAAAGTATTACTCTCGGGCCATCATGCTGAGATCGCCAAATGGCGCAAAGAGCATTGCAGGTAACGATAAATTGTAGTCTTGATTGTAATTTTGCTCTTACACAAGAGGTTTATTTTATGGTACAATTTAGTTGATGTTTATTACTTGTACATGCGTATTGGAATTGATGCCCGTCTGTATTCTCCCCGTTTCGGTGGGATAGGGCGCTACGTTCAGGAGTTAATCGATCATCTTGCTCGAATAGATCAGGATAATGAATATATTCTCTTTTTCAATGAAGAAGATTATTCGCAGTATTTGGCTCCCAATGCACGTTTTAGCAAGCGGCGCGTCACTGCCAAAAAGAATACTTTGCAGGAGCAAACTTTGTTTGTAAAAGACCTGAATCGGGAACAATTGGATATGATGCATTTTACCAATTTTGATGTACCGGTTCTCTACAAAAAACCATGTATAGTTACCATTCATGATTTATCTCTGATCAAATATCCCAATACCAATCAAGGGTTTTTGCAAAGGATGCAACAAAATATGATGCTGAATAATATCATGGCCAATGCGCGTCGCCTCATTACTGTTTCCCAGGTGATCAAAGAAGAAGCGATTAAATTGGTAGGAGCTCCGGTTGATAGAATTCGCATCATCAATGAAGCTGTCAGTGAGCAATTCCAAACTGAGAGTTTTGATAAAAAGCTTTTGGAGTCTCTCAAGATTCGTTTGGGTATCGAAAAACCATATGTACTGACTGTGAGTTTCTGGCATAAACAAAGCAATCTCATCAACCTCGTAAAAGCATACAATCTTTTCCGTAATCGTTATAATACCGACAATCAGCTGATTATTGTTGGCAAACCAAATGAACAAGAGGATTCTGTAAGGCAAGTAATTACTGAGCTTGGTCTTGGTAATCATGTTATTTTAACTGGATTTGTAGATGATCGTGATTTGCCCCTTATTTATAAGGGAGCACAAATGTATATTCATCCGGCCTTGGATGAAGGTTTTGGTATGAGTGTATTGGAAGCTATGGCCAGTAATGTTCCGGTGGCTTGCGCCAATGCAGGAGCCCTGGCTGAAATTTGTGGTGCCGATAATGCTATTTTCTTTGAACCCCAAGATACCACGAATATAGCTGAGGCTTTTCATCATGTATTTGATGATGAACATGTAGCTTCTGCGCTGAAGAAAAAAGGCTTAGAACAAGCTAAGAAATATAGTTGGCAAGATACTGCGGAGAAAACCTTGGCACTTTATAAAGAAGTAGCTCAGGAATTACCGGCTCAAAATGGTGGGATAGTCCAAAGTGTTGGCGGTATGGCTGGATCAATGACGAGGTCCATGACTGAAACTGCAGGAAAGATGACTAAATCGGTTTCGGAAACAGCTGGTAAATTGCAGGAGCAAGGTAAAGAAACTTTGGAAAAAGTGACTAAGAAAGAATAACCAAATGTTTCATCGCCTCAAAAACCTGTTTCCCAAGCAATTACAGAAACGAGGTTTGACTAAGAGTGTGCGCGCAGTACAGATTGTTTCTGAGTGGCCGAGAATTATTGCTCAGATAAATACAGCATTTATTAGCAAAACACATGCCATCAGTTTTAAATCGAATGTCTTAACTATTCTCTGCCAACATGGGATTGTGGCTCAAGAATTGGAATTACAGAAAGAAAAAATCATTACGATTTATCAAAAAGTTTTTCCTGGCCAAGAACTTCGTTTGCGTTTACGGATTGGGGCATTACCAAGCCCAGAGCAGCAAATGCTTTCTCAGTAGGTTTGCGACCTTGATGGGTGCGTTCCAAAAAGCCCTCTTGTAGCAAATAGGGTTCATAGACATTGAGTATCGTTTCTTCGGTTTCATTGCAAGCAGAAGCGAGGGTCTTGATACCGATGGCCCGGCCTTGGAATTTCTGGACCATCACTGTAAGTAGCATTGTATCATTATTATCTAAACCATTT
>CAZGLA010000055.1:0-3144 GCA_964526575.1 uncultured Candidatus Peribacteria bacterium
TAGAGATGGAAATACTCGGACCAACGCCGACTTGGATGCATAGGCGCGTGGGACAGTTTGGCTATCATCTCTTATTGAAAGTACCAAAAGATAAGGATATGCTGAGTACTCTTGTGACGTTTTTACCCAAAGATATAGCCATTGATAGAGAATAACTCAAAATTCAGTATTCAGAATCCAGGATTCAGAATTTAATTAAAAACTTAGAATTTAGAACTTAGAATTTAGAATTTTATTCATGCACCTTCATACTTCCATCTCCGAACTTCCTCGCGTTGGTCCACAAATGTTAAAACGACTGAATAAGTTGGGTATTTTTACCGTGCAAGATCTACTTCAACACTTCCCAAGAACGTATGACAATCAAACTGAAATACGACAGATTGTTTATATAGTTCGCGATGAACAAAACACTATCCGAGTCACTGTTCATCAGATCAAAAATATTCGCACCAGAAGTCGCAAGGTTTTGACTGAGGCCAAGGTAAGCGACGAAAGTGGAGCTCTATCAGTGGTGTGGTTCAATCAACCCTTTCTGATGAATCAACTTAAACCGGGAATGGAAGTTATATTGTCTGGCAAAGTAAAATTCGCTTTTGGGAAAATCAGCATGCAAGGTCCTACCGTGGAAATTGTAAAAGACGAGCAAATTCATACAGCTCGCTTGGTACCTGTGTACCCTGAAACTGAAGGGGTTTCTTCACGGTGGCTACGTACACAAATTCATCAAAACTTAAATCTTGCTGATCAATTCGAAGAGTTTTTACCTGAAATAATTCGCGAAAAGTATTCTTTGGTTCCCAAAGCTTGGGCAATTAAACAGGTGCACTTCCCCACCGGTGAAAAAGAATTACAAACAGCTCGTTTTCGACTTGCATTTGAAGAAATGCTGATCATGCAGCTTAATGTGCAGATGAAAAGAATTACCTGGCAAGCGGCGGAGCATGAGGGCAAGAGCATGCCTATGCGTGGTGAGGATATTAAAATATTTGTCAGTAAGTTACCTTTTCAATTGACTAAAGATCAGAAAGTGACCGCTTTTGAAATTCTTAAAGACATGGAGAAGTCGCTGCCCATGCTGCGTTTACTTCAGGGCGACGTAGGTTCAGGTAAGACGATTGTAGCAGCGATAGCCTTATACCAGGCAGTTAAATCGGGTTATCAGGGCGCGTTGATGGCACCTACAGAAATTTTGGCTCGTCAGCATGCCCAGACTTTGCTGCCGCTCTTTGGCCAATATGGTATTCGTGCTGAATTACTCGTGGGTTCGACGACTGAAAGCGTCAAGAATGATCTGGTCATGGCTTTAAAAAATAAGACCCTGGATGTGATCATAGGTACCCATGCTTTGATTCAAGAGCGTGTTGGTTTTTCCAATCTGGGCTTGGCCATCGTAGACGAACAACATCGCTTTGGTGTGCAACAAAGAGCCATATTAAAAACCCATGGTTCTCCGCACTTACTGTTAATGACTGCAACGCCCATTCCTCGCAGTTTGGCGTTAACTCTCTACGGTGACCAAGACTTATCGCTTATCAAAGAATTGCCCCCTGGCCGCCAAAAGATTATTACCAGAGTGGTATCTGAAGGAGAAAGAAAAAAGGCGTATTTATTTGTGGATGATCATATTGCCAAAGGTAAACAAGTGTTTGTGGTGTGTCCTCTTATCGAAGAATCAGAAATTCTCCAAGTAAAAGCAGCTACAGTGGAGCATGAGCGTCTTCAAAAAGAAATCTTCCCTAAACGCAAAGTCGGTCTGCTCCATGGACGAATGAAGCCAAAAGAGAAAGAAAAGATTATGAAGGCTTTTGCCAATAAAGAAATAGATATCTTGGTTTCGACCTCAGTTATTGAAGTAGGTATCGATGTGCCGAATGCCACCATGATGCTTATCGAAGGAGCCGATCGTTTTGGTTTGGCCCAACTGCATCAGTTCCGTGGACGTGTCGGTCGTAGCGAACAGCAATCCTATTGCCTGCTTTTTACGGACAGCAAATCTTCCACATCCAGTCAAAGACTCAAAGCCATGGAAAAACATCATAGTGGTTTTGACTTGGCTGAATTAGATTTGCAGCTTCGTGGCCCCGGTGAAATTTATGGCACCAAACAAAGTGGCCTGCCTGATTTCAAAATGGCTACCCTTACTGACAGTGATCTCATTGCTAAGACCCGCGAAGCAACATTGAATCTGCTCAAAGAAAGTCCTACCCTAGAAAAATTTCCAGCATTGAAGTCAGAATTAGAGAAGTACATAGCTCGTAAAGATAATTTTCTCCTGGAATAGGTTGTGTTGATGTCATCCCGAAGCGACCTGAGCGAGCTTGCGAGTCGAAGGGGAGGTAGCCTGCCTCGAGTGTATCGAGGGGAGGGATCTCGTGGTAAGCCACGTTTGTTGTTCGTGTATTGACTATCACATCTTTCCTGATATCCTCTTAACTCTTTACGTATAAAACTATGTCCTCATTATCTCATCATCCTTCCAATGGTGGCCACGAATCTTCAGAGTCTCTTGCACCAGCTGAAGAATTGAAACGCGAAAAGGAATGGAGTAATCTTCTTGTCCTACTGTACCGCGAATCTGTTCGTGTGCATTTAAAGCAGTCGTCATCTTTCCCAGTGCATAAAATAGGTCCGACAGTGGTTTTTATTTATGATTTAGAAGGGGATCTATTTCCAATACATAAGCTCAGGCCTAGTGAAATAAGATCATTTGAAAAAGCGATCGATGGGCATGAAAAGGCTTTGGAAAAACTGTTAAAAAGCAACGGCAATCTGTCGCAATACGTCTCTTTACTTAGACAAAGACTAACGAAGCTCAGAACACATATAGTCAAATACTTAATATAAAAAGATATGTCCCGATCTTCCCCTTCACCAGAAACATCGGTGGTTGAATTACCTTCTTCTGAACTAACTAAGAAAGTCCGCAAGTTAGAGCAGGAAGTAGCTGAGATGAGAGAGTTTGAAACTTGCTTGCTTGATATAAATCACACCTTGATAACCGCTATTAATGAGCAAAATACTGTTGCTAGTTGTATTTGTTTAGAGTTTTTGAGGATGGTTGATAGTCTTTGTGAACTGCGCCGGACAATTGAAAAGGAAGAGTTTGTCAGCGGGCAAAGAGAAGAAGCGCGAAATTTTCTT
>CAZGLA010000056.1:0-2399 GCA_964526575.1 uncultured Candidatus Peribacteria bacterium
AGCCTTGCGATCACTACCATAATCGATCATATAAGCATGCTCATAGGTGTCGAGCACGATTACGGGAATAGCGCCCCAGATACCACCCTGATTGTGAGCATCACAGACATAATTATGCAGACGGTCATCATTGAGATCATAAGCTAGGACAACCCAGCCACGAGCGACCAGCCCACAAGCTTTGAAATCAGTGATCCAATCATCGAGAGACCCAAAGTCCTTTTCAATTTGCTTCACCAGATCACCACCAGGTGTGCCATTGCCACCAAGAATATTGAAATAAGCTTCATGCAGAATAATAGCATCAGCAGCAAATGATTCTTCACGCTTCATTTCGCCAAATTCGCTATATGTGCCATTAGCCTGAGTACGGTCAGCTTTTTTTAGCTTATCTTCGATTTCGTTACGCTTATTCACATAGCCGACATAGAGTTTGTCATGATGAATCTCGAGAGTTTTGTCGGAGATACCGGTGACTTTGGAATAAGGAAGAGGTTTGGGAGAATACATAAAAGTTTAAAGTGTAAAGTTTAAAATTGCGAAAAACAGTAACAACACTATAGCATTAGCATTTCAATTGTTAATTGATAATTGTTAATTTTTAATTTCCAGATAAGTTCCCGGGGCAATGTTTTTGAATCCTTGGAAATCTCCCGGGGAAAGATCACGAATGAGAGCAAAGTTGATATAAGTCGCTTTGGCATACCAATGGTCTAAAGGAATAGTATTCACATCTTCATTAGTGACATAAAAATAAACATAAATAAGATTCGTGGGTTTATTGCCTTTTTCCGCCGCAATCAGTTTTTTAGCCTGCTCAGTAATCAAACCAATATCATTACTGGCAACCTTTACTCGTATTTGGCGGGCTACTCTTCCCTGTACATTGGTACTGATTTGATCAAAAACCTCATATGCTTTTTGTAAATCTGATTGCAATGTAGTCACAGAAGATACCAATTGTTTAGTATCGATATCTTTCACATATTGATAAACAATCGATCCAAAAATCACGAGGACGATCAGACTGGCAATTGATCGCCAAGAAATGGGCAATTTATATAGCTTCTTTTCGGGAGGAGGAGAAGGGGGATCGAATGACTTCTGACAATGAGGACAAGTGATAGCCATACGGCAAATTCTAAATTAAAAATTCTAAATTATAAATGGAAAACTGAACCTATTTCTTTCTCTATTTTCTACCACTTGAACTATCACTACCTCTACCCCTATTCCCTAAACACAGTAAATATACCTCTCTACTACGGGAACGGGAAGCCTCAGGCTTAACGATCTTCACTTCTTGAAAGAGCGATTTCAATTCTTTAACAAAATTAGGAAATTCACTGCCATCGAAAACCTTGAGCAGTAAATCACCATGAGGCTTAAGCGTTTTCTGGCTAATTTCTACTATAGCTCGGTTCAATTCTATAGAACGACCATGATCCACTTCTTTTATTCCTGAAGTATTGGGAGCTATATCGCTGATGATAATATCTGCTATTCCCAATTCTCGAGTAATAATTGAAGCAATATCATCTTCTATAACGCTAGCAACGAATGTTTTGATAATAGGATTATGAAAATCAGCTACTGGTTTGATGTCAAAACCAATAATCTTGCCTGTTGGTCCAATAATCTTAGCGGCAAATTGTAAAAAGCTACCGGGAGCACAACCTAGATCCACAACTTTTTGTCCTCGTTTCAATAAATGAAAACGTTGCTGTAACTCTTCTAATTTGAATACTGAGCGGGCACGAAAACCCTTTTCTTTGGCCTTCTTAAAAAAATGATCTTTGGGATTAAAAGGCTTGGACACAAAAATAGTGGTAAGAGAAATCTTTTACCACTATCATAACGTATTATCTGAATAATTGTGAATCGTGAATCCTGCCCCAAAGGGGCCCCTTCGGGGAATTCTGAATTCTTATACTGCTGGCATAGTAAATGGTCCAAACCAACCATCAATAAACTCGCTCGTAGCACCATCAGCCTTACGGATGTACATGTAAACTTGATCGGGATTTGCTTTGCTACTGAACACATCATAATGCAAGTTGCCATCCGTACTCATTTGTCTGCTTTTGACAAGAGCAATGCCATCTGGTTGTTCGACTCTCATTTCTCCTTGTTCAGCTAAAGCGAGATTGGCTTCATAATAAGCTGTCTCTGCATCTTGTTCACTCATCTCGGTACCAATCATCATGGACCCGGTTTCAGTCATCATGCCTGGCTCTTCGGTAGGAGTTGGTTCAGCAGTACGAGCCGTCTTCATCAATTCCATACTTTGCTGCATAGCAATGGCTGATGTCTCTACTGTTGCTAGCTTGTCACCAATTGATTTAAAAGAAGTATCATAATTTCTCTGCATGCTATTTACTTGTTCAGTCCATTGAGTA
>CAZGLA010000057.1:0-2271 GCA_964526575.1 uncultured Candidatus Peribacteria bacterium
CTCTTTGCTAATATTCATCAGCGCGAATATTTTTTCTTGTAAATCACGTTCATGAATTCTTACTGAGCCACCACCGATTTCACTGCCATTGAGAATAATGTCATGAGCTACCGCTCGTGCTTTTTCTGGATCAGTATCAAGGTATCCAATGTCATCATCCATAGGACGGGTGAAAGGATGATGCATAGCCTGAAGATTTCCCGTCTCCTTATCACGTTCAAACATCGGAAATTCTGTGACCCAAAGGTAGGACAAGACATTGTCATCACGCATATCCAACATATCTGCTACAGCCAATCGCACCTGTCCCAAGCTTCCGCAGGCAGTGACGAAATCTCCGGCACTAAAGAACACTATATCTCCTTTATTAACACCGATAAATTTCAGCAATTCCTTCTGGTCTTTTTCATCAAGAAATTTCAAAAATGTAGATTTCACTTCACCATTAGTATCCAATGCTAAATAAGCTAACCCTTTTGCTCCTCTAGTCTTCGCTACCTCAGTAAGATCATCAATCTGCTTGCGACTGAAGTCAGCCTTGCCTGGCACTTTCATAGCCTTCACCACACCACCGTTTTTTACTGCATCACTAAATACTTTGAACCCACTCTCTTTCATTAATTCAGAAACATCTACAAATGAAAGATCAAAACGAATATCCGGCTGATCACTTCCGTAATTATCCATAGCGTCTTTCCAAGTCATACGCAGAAAAGGTTCATGGGCAACGCGTTTTTCAGGCAAGAACTTTTTGGATAATTCAATCAATAATTCTTCATTAATTTTCAAAATATCATCCTGGGTAACAAAAGAAAGCTCTTCATCTAACTGTGTGAATTCAGGCTGTCTGTCTCCTCTTTGATCTTCATCACGGAAGCAGCGAGCAATTTGAAAGTAGCGCTCTAAACCACCTACCATACAAAGCTGTTTCAATTGTTGCGGACTTTGTGGTAATACATAAAAATTTCCAGGGTGCAAACGGCTGGGAACAAGGAATTCACGAGAGCCCTCTGGTGTGCCCTTGATTAAGATCGGTGTTTCGATTTCCAGAAAACCTTTATCAGAAAAATAATCACGAATATGCTTAATGACCTTGTGTCGTAATTTAAGATTATTTTGCAAACGTTCTCTGCGGAGGTCTAAATAACGATATTTCAAACGCAATTCTTCATTTACTTCTCTCTCCTGATCAATTTCAAACGGCGGTGTCTTTGATTGATTTAACACCTTCATGTTGGTGACCTGCACTTCAATTTCGCCGGTAGGCAAATGTTTATTGACCATTCCTTCTGGACGAGCAGCCACTTTGCCAGTGATAGAAATCACGTATTCACCTCGAATACCTTCTGCCAAAGCATGAGCATCACCACTAACTTCAGGATCGAATACTATTTGAGTTAGTCCATCACGATCGCGTAAATCAATAAAAATTAAGGTACCATGGTCACGACGACGATGTACCCAACCGGCTAAAGTGATTTCCTTGCCCACTAACTTTTTTGAGAGTTCCAATGAAAAGTGACTGCGAAACATAAAAAATGTAAAAATCAGAACTAATATAGATTTGCCTGTTCACTTTGTCTAGAAACTAAGTTGAGGATTTGGAAAAGGGCCAAGGCAAAATAGCATTCTCAGGCCGTGCCACGAATCCGAGCGAAGCGAATGGTTTATGGGACGCGCGATGGGAATTGAACCCACGACCCCTAGGACCACAACCTAATGCTCTAACCACTGAGCTACGCGCGTCATACAAGCCTTGGCAAATTAATATGTTTATGATCTTTTGTAAAGAAAATTTCTAGACAAGTAAGCATTGCTTCCGTACTATTGGACTTGTCTTAAATGCCTCTCGATGATGAAGTTTTTTGTTCGTTGCCTGGTATTGGCACAAAGCTGTGTTTTGATTCTTTTTCCTTTCCAAACATTGGCAGCGACTAATTTCCCTGACGTATCCGTTTCCTATCCTCATTATCAAGCAATTCAATATTTGCGTGATCGCAATATAATAAGCGGCTACCCTGATGGCTTATTTCGCCCAGACAATGTTGTCACCAGAGCAGAAATTATAAAAATTGCCGCTAATGGTGCTGGCATTGCCACAGTGAGTTTTACTTCACAACCATCGACTTTCCCTGATGTTCCTAGTACTCACGCCTTAAAACAATATATCAATTGGGCACAATCGACTGGTGTAGTGAAAGGTTATTCTGATGGTACGTTCCGTCCGGAAGCAACAGTCACAAGGGGTGAAGCATCGAAGATTTTGCTCAA
>CAZGLA010000058.1:0-2999 GCA_964526575.1 uncultured Candidatus Peribacteria bacterium
AGCAATAAAAAATTTCTTACTCCCCAATCCGAAGATTTCTCACAGTGGTCTTTGGATATCGTGGAAAAAGCTGAATTATCTGATTATTCAGCGGTTAAAGGCTGTATGATCATTAAACCATATGGCTATCGTATTTGGGAATTGATGCAGCAAGATCTTGACCGTCGTATCAAAGAAGCCGGTGTACAAAATGCTTATTTCCCATTATTTATTCCTGAAAGCTTTCTTACCAAAGAAAAAGATCATGTAGAGGGTTTTGCCCCCGAAGTCGCCGTCGTCACCCATGCTGGTGGTAAAAAGTTAGCCGAGGCACTGATTGTGCGCCCAACCTCAGAAACTATCATGTATGACACCTTTTCTAGATGGATTAAAAGTTATCGTGACTTGCCTCTCATGATCAATCAATGGGCCAATGTAGTCCGATGGGAGATGAGGACACGCCCGTTTTTGCGCACGACAGAATTCCTCTGGCAAGAAGGACATACGGTGCATACCACCAAAGAAGAGGCTGACCAAGAAACGCTTCGTGCTCTTAACATGTATGCAGATTTTGCTCGTGATATGTTGGCTTTGCCAGTGTTTAAAGGTTATAAATCCGAAAAAGAAAAATTTCGCGGCGCTCTCTATACCACATGCATTGAATCTTTGGCCAAAGATGGCAAGTCTATTCAGTTTGGTACTTCACATAATCTTGGACAGAATTTTGCTGTACCCTTTAATATTTCATTCCTCGATAAAGATGGCCAACAAAAAACCCCCTGGCAAACCAGTTGGGGAGTATCGACCAGAATGATTGGTGCATTGATTGTCGCTCATGGTGATGATGATGGTTTAGTGTTGCCACCACCAGTCGCTCCTATTCAGGTCGTCATAGTGCCGATTGCTAAAGATGAAACCGAAATGAGTCCATTGCTTAAAATTTGTCATGATCTGAAACAAGAACTTAACAATGTTCGCATTCATATCGATAGCCGTTTGGAAGTAACTCTCGGTTTCAAACGTAATGAGTGGGAACTCAAGGGTGTACCCATCCGTGTGGAGCTAGGCAAACAAGAAGTAGAAAAAAATACCCTGAGTATTGCGCGCCGTGATAATAAAGAAAAAGCCACTATCCCCATGAATGAGTGGGCAGATGTGATTACTACTCTGCTAAAGCAAATGACAGCAGATATCTATCAAAATGCCGAAAAGCGTTTGGAAGGATCGGTACATGAAGCCAGTAACTTAAAAGAATTCGAAGCCGCTTTGGAAAGGGGAGGTTACGTAAAAGCCTATTTCTGTGAAGATGGTGATATGGAAAAAGAGATACAAGAAAAAACCAAGGCCACCACTCGCTTAGTAGCTATTGATGAGACAGCAAAGAATGGTATATGCTTCTATTCTGGCAAACCTGCCACAAGACGTTGGTATTTCGCTAAAGCTTATTAGAATCTTATGTTTGGGAAACTCTTTGGAGCATTTTCACATGATATCGGTATTGATTTAGGGACGGCCAATACTTTGGTCTTTGTCCGCAATCAAGGCATAGTTATGAACGAGCCTTCGGTAGTGGCGATCAATGACAAGACCAAACAGATTCTCGCTATCGGTGAAGCGGCCAGGCAAATGGTGGGGCGCACGCCTTCGCATATTATTGCTATACGTCCTTTGGTCAGTGGAGTGATATCCGACTTTGAGATTACCGAACAAATGCTGCGTTATTTTATCGATCGCGTCCACAAAGAATCTTTTACCCTCTTCCCTCGTCCTCGAGTGGTCGTAGGTATTCCTTCTGGTGTGACTGAAGTAGAAAAAAAAGCGGTGGAAGATGCAGCTCGCAATGCCGGCGCTCGCCAATGTTATCTGATTGAAGAACCGATGGCTGCTGCTATTGGTGCCAATCTGCCCATACAAGAAGCTACCGGTAGCATGATTGTCGATATCGGCGGGGGTACCACCGAAGTGGCAGTCATTTCTCTGGGAGGTATTATTACCAGTAAATCCCTACGTATTGCCGGTGATAAATTGAATGAAGACATCGTGCAATATGCCAAGGATAATTTTAATCTTCTGCTGGGTTTACGCACTGCCGAACGCATTAAATGGGATATTGGCAATGTTTACGAAACTCGTGAAAGAGCCACATTCAGTGCCCGCGGACGTGATCTGGTGACCGGTTTACCCAAAGAAATACAGTTTGATGAAAAAATGGTCCGTGATGCTTTGATGAAATCCGCCATGACCATTGCCGAAACGGTAAAAATCGCTGTTGAACAAACACCACCAGAATTGGTCGCTGATATTATGGAACGCGGCATTGTCCTCGCTGGAGGAGGAGCATTACTTCGGGGACTGGATCAGTTAATTGCCGAGCATACCCATATGCCGGTTTTCGTCACTGAAGAACCATTGTCTGCCGTCGTACGTGGTACTGGTCAGGTACTAGAGAATATTGATACACTGCGAGAGGTACTGGTATCTACCGAAGATCGTTCTCCTCTCCGTTAACATATTAAAGTATAATCTATGATTATTGCCCGCTTTGTCTGGAATTGGCTACTCAATGCTTTGGTCCTTGGAATTATTATGACTCTGATTACGAGAATTCACTTTGCTACACCAGACCTCTCTATTCGCGATCAAATCAGAATTATTTTATTGGCCGGTTTAATCCTTGGCCTTGTTAATGTTATTGTTAAGCCAATATTAAAATTACTTTCTCTACCACTGATTATCTTGACTGCTGGACTCTTTTTGATTGTCATCAATGTTTTTGTACTAATGTTGGTTACCTGGTTGGTACCAGAAATTGTCATTCCCGATGTAATGAGCTATATTTTGGCCGCAATTTTATTGGGCATTCTCAATACCATTGAAAACCTGTTTTTTGTTTAGCAGTATAATTATCGTTCAAATCATTTTATGAATCTTCTCAAATATCTTCTTATCGGTAATGCCGTTTTGCTTATACTTTTCGTTTTACTCCAGTCACGCGGAGTAGGTCTTTCCAGTACTTTTGG
>CAZGLA010000059.1:0-3270 GCA_964526575.1 uncultured Candidatus Peribacteria bacterium
CCTACATCTACTGTACCGGCGCAAAATCTTGCGGCGCCTACAGCTACCACTATTCCCTCTATACCAAACAATCTTCCCCCGGTAGTTAGTATCAAAGTTCCCAGCACCTCCGAGGTTGGTCAATCAGTATCACTTGATGGATCAACTACCAGTGATCCTGAAGGAAAAAAGATGCGTTATTTCTGGCATGTGATCAATCAGCCTCTGGCAATTGATAATTTTGCCGCTGCCAAAGCTACGCTGAAAATACCTGCTGATTTCAAAGGTAATCAAAAGATTATTGTGGAATTAATGGTAAATGATGATAAGCAGCAAGCCAAGAAATCTGCGGAAATATTTGTCAAAAATGCCACAACCCCAACTGTGGCTAGCAGTCAGACGAAGGTAAGTGCCTCGGATACTTTGGCCAGAACAGCTGCCGCTAATTCTCCCTCGGTAAATCCTACCCCTACAATAGCACCAACAGTGGTAAATGTTGTTTCTACTTTGAAGCGGTCTGAAGTTATGGATCAAGCTCAAAAGGCTTGTTTCCCAAATGAGCAAACTGATCAAGAACAGAAAGCATATATGGAAAAAACATTGAAAGATATCAGTATTCAAGACGCAAGTGCTGTGGGTATGACCAAAATTGATACACTCAGAGATGTGCTCACAGTTTGTCAGGTTTTCCCCTGGAAAAAGCGAAATGAAATTACCACAAAAGACAAAGAATCTGGTTTCTCTGACATTCCTGCATTTGATAATACCAATCCTAATTATTGGTGGGCGAGATATGCTCGCTTTAGCAAAGAGCAAAAGTTGTTTAAAGACAAAGAAACTTTTGTGCCGAATCAACCCATGACCCATGAAGATCTAGACGGTCTTTTCAAGAACGTGCAAAAATTATTGGGTTCTGATTATCAGTATTTATTCTCTTTTGGTGAAATGAAAGGTTTAAAAACAAAGTTGGATAATAATGCGGCAGACAGTAATAACAATAAAATTCCTGATTTCTGGGAAAAAGTTTATGACAAAGATCTTAAGCTTAAAACTGATGAAGATTCTGACGCTGATGGTTTGAATAATTATCAAGAATACATATTCGATACCGATCCTTACAAAGCCGACACTGATGGTGATGATATCGAAGATGGTCGCGAAGTGTTTCTTGTCCATACTGATCCTCGGCGTTTTGATACCGATAGTGATGGTGTTGCCGATTACACAGAATTGTTCGTGTTAGATTCCAATCCTCGTGAGGTTGATAGTGATGGTGACGATTTCTCTGATCGTTTTGAGGGGCAAGATACCAATCCCAATGACAATCACTCAATGCCTGCAGACCAAAATAAAAATGGCTTACCTGATGATGCCGAAAATAAAAAAGGTATTTCTTACAGTGAAGATGATGACGCCGATGGACTGACTGACGCTTGGGAATTTTATCAGGGGCTAGATATCAAGAAGAAAGACAGTGATGGTGACAAAAGCTCTGATGCTGCTGAAGTATTGAATAGTGATACCAATGGTAAAGATGCAGATAGTAAGCCGCAAGAAAATAGTTTTAAGATAGTGAATCTGGGATCTTATCTTCTCACCAATGGTCAAAGTTTATTTGTTCAGGCATTGGCTCCTCGTAAGCAAGAAGTACATTTTGTCGCTATTTCTGCCGAAGGCAAATCTCAAGAAATAGCCAAGACTAAAGCCGACAATCAAGGAGTCGTAGCAGTAGTTTTAACTGATATTCCTGTCGATTCTGTAGCTTTGGCCATGATAGCTCAGACCAATGATCAAGTCAGCAATCGTTCCCCTTTGGTTTTTGTCCAAGTAAAGCAAATAGATCTGACTGCTCCTTTGATTAGTAAATTGGGAAGTGCCAGTGCCCAAGATGGTATGACAGTTACTGAAGATAAACCAGCTGTGAACGGTCAGGCTACTGGAGGATCAGAAGTGCGGCTCATTTGGCGAAATGGTCTGATCAGTAGTGCCGCTCTTGCTGATGTTCAATCTGGTGCTTTTACCTTGAAACCTGGACAAGCTTTGGAGCCAGGTGAAAATACACTGTATGCTGTTGCTATCGGCCCCCACGGTGAACATAGCCCAGTAACGAAGCTACACTTTACATATCAACATACTCCTGAAGCTGCGCCAACAAATAAGGAAAAACAAAACAATGAAGATAGTTTCTTAGCATCACTTTTTAATATTAGTGCCAAACCCCAAACTTTAATAACTGCTATACTGTTTTTAGTCGGTATATTCTGTATCAGACATGGACTCAGACTTCGCAAACGAAAGTTGATTACTGAGCTGGTCGAAGAGAGAAAGAAGGCACTAAAAGATGAAGACATGACTGCGATCACTAGCCCTAATGATGATTCGTATGAACTATAACGAACCACAAACAACACCGGTTACCGAATCCTCAGAAGCTGGGTCGGAGATTCAGAGTTCTCCCACGTCTCCTTTGCCTGGTGAAGAAGGCTTATATACTTGGCAAGGACATGAGAGAACCTGGTTGGCCAAAGGCGGATCTTGGTATTTGGTCGGTGGTATCATAGCTATTATTCTCTTGGTATATGCCTTGTTAACTCAAGCCTGGACCATGGCGATTTTGATATCGTTGCTGGCAGGTATCGTCTACCTTTACTCTCAAGAGCAAGCTCCGGTTGTCGATGTGGTGGTGAGTAGTAAGGGCATATATATAGGCGAAGATCTTTATCCTTTTGAGATTGTTAAGAGTTTCTGGTTTAGTTTTGAAAAACATAATGCTTATCTGATGTTTTCCTTGGTAAACAGCGCTCGATCACGAATCTCGATCAGTATTAATCCTGAAGAAAGAGCCCCCATTCAGACTGTATTAAACGACTATCTCGTCGCGGATGATTTCCACCGTGAAACATTTTGGGAAAGAATCGAGAGAATGCTCTAGAAATTCTAAATTTAAAATTCTAAATTCAAAATTGAACCACTAACTTAGAATTTAGAACTTAGAACTTAGAATTTAGAACTTAGAACTTAGAACTTAGAACTTAGAACTTAGAACTTAGAATTTAGAATTTAGAACTTAGAACTTAGAATTTAGAACTCTACTTGGTTTGACTTCGTTTTGTTTTTCCCTTACATTCAGCAGCGATTTTACTTGTTTTTATGGCCCGAAAGCCAATCACGTTTTACAAAATTACCCGCAGTGGTCCAAAGAGCAATAAGAAGCCTGAAAATGCGTTGAAGTCTCGCAAAAGATTGCTTATGCGTATCGAAAAAGAGGGTAAAACTAAATGGCTTGTGAAT
>CAZGLA010000060.1:0-4882 GCA_964526575.1 uncultured Candidatus Peribacteria bacterium
TACAATGCCCTTTAAGGTTGTTCCTAAGCTAGTTCTGATTTCAGAAACTTTTTGATCGGGGTGATTGACTTCATCAGACCGATTAACAAAAAGCCCTTCGACTTTTCCCAATACTTTTTTCATTTGATGAATTATGAGTGATCATCCTAATATTGAATCCCACACAAAGCAATAGGGGCTTTCCACTCCCTCTTCGCTCTTCCCTACGCCTCCTCCGCATATCTAATTCACGATCCACGATTCTCGATTCACGATTTTCTTTCTTGTGATAGTCAAAACAGCCGAGATACGCTACTCTCTGACCCGATCTCCTCTTGTTTTTTATGATTCTTTATGGCTCAAGAAACTATTGTTAGCTTTGATACCACATCATTTGCATTCGAAAATGATCATCAAATTTTGGATGAAGTAAACTTCTCAGTGAGACGAGGAAGCAAGATAACCGTCATGGGCCAAAACGGCGCTGGTAAAAGCACCATATTTAAACTGATACTTGGTAGCTATGAGCCAACAGGTGGGTTGGTGAATGTTGTGCCAGGTCTTACTATCGCTATCGCTCCCCAGGTCACTCCCCCTGAAGACCGCGACCTGACTGTAAAAGCATTTTTTGAGAAATACTTTAAGAAAAAGGTTTACGATATGGACCGACGTATCGATGATGTATTGGAAATAGTAAATCTCCATGCACCCCATGATAGAATCATTAAATCTTTTTCCGGAGGACAACAAGCAAGAATATTATTGGCATCAGCTCTGATTCAAGATCCTGATATCCTACTCCTGGATGAGCCAACTAATAATCTCGATCCTGCAGGTATCGAGCATCTGACTGACTTCATTATCAATTACGCCAAAACATGCATAGTGATTTCTCATGATGCCGATTTCTTGAATGCGTTCACTGATGGTGTACTTTATCTCGATATTTTCACGCGCCAAGTAGAACAATATGTAGGAAACTATTTTGATGTAGTGGAGCAGATTGAGATTCGCAAACAAAAGGAAAACAGTAAAAATGCTCAATTGGCTAAGGGCATTCAGGAAAAACGCGACAAAGCTAATGTCTTCGCTCACAAAGGTGGAAAAATGCGCGCGGTAGCTAAACGCATGCGCAAAGTAGCTGAGGAGCTAGAGAGTGACATTGTAGAAGTGCGTAAAGAAGACAGAACAATTCGCGATTTTGTTATTCCCTGCCAAGAAGATTTGTCTGGGGAAGTGGTGAGAATTAATGCCTTTATGATTATTCAGAATCATCATCCCATCGTGAAAAAAGCGAACATAGTAGTACGCAAAAATAACCATTTACTGCTTACCGGTCCCAATGGTATTGGAAAAAGTACATTGCTCGAGTCTCTGGCTACTGGCACGGATAAGGATGCCATTATCAGTCCGGACGTACGGATAGGATATTACCGCCAAGATTTCTCCACTCTCAATTTCGAGCATACTGTATATCAATCCTTGTTGGAGGCATTGGAAACAGCAGCAGGCGGGCCAATTGAAGAACTCTTACGCTCTACGGCGGCAGGTTTTTTGCTTACCTCGGCTATGATCAATAGTAAAATAGGTACACTTTCTGAAGGGCAGAAAGGCTTAGTTGCTTTTGCGAGATTGGTATTACAAAAGCCCGGCTTGCTGATCTTAGATGAACCCACTAATCACATTAACTTTCGTCATCTACCAGTGATAGCTCAAGCTTTGGACCAATACAAAGGTGCCATGATCCTAGTTTCGCATGTACCAGACTTTGTCGCCCAAGTCCGCATCGATGAAGTATTAGATTTAACGAGGTAATCCAGTAGTGAGTTACAGGTTGATGAAAACTTGTCTCTGAGAAAAAAGATCGCTATAGTTCACTCGCAATTTTCTAAGGACAGTTAGCTCAGTTGGTAGAGCATCTCGTTTACACCGAGAGGGCCACAGGTTCGAGTCCTGTACTGTCCACCAACCTACACCAAGCTTCGGATAGCAAGGCCAAAAAACCATACCCTACATAAGACATAGTTTATTTGAATGAGAATAAGATTAATTATGGGCAATCTCACAATAACCTCGCTCCATATCGGCATTTTTGAGCTGTTTCTTTTGCTTGTATCTCATTCCTAAGGTGGGAATAGCAAAGAAGAGAATACTGCCAATAACCAATGAAGGTTTTACCCATTGGGTAATAATCATTGTACTCAAAAAGATAGATTCAAAGTAAAAGAGTGGATGATGCATGTAAAAGCTAAACCAATCACCGCCGCCTTCTACATATCTCTGCAATTTTCGACTTGAGGAACTGATAAAGAAACCAATAAGACGCTTATCTAAAGGCCAAAGTAGTGGCACACCGCCCACCAATACCATATCCATCAAGATATGACTAAATACACCGACACTAAGTAAAACCAGTATTTGATAGAGCAAAGTTATTTGGAAAAGTGCGGCCAAAATAAATAATGGTGTAAATAGAGCTATATAAAAAAGCGGTGCATGCAAGAATGTCTGCCTATGAGTGACAGCATCTTTGCCGAAAGGCTTTTTCTTGCGATAAAAAATATAATAAAGAAGATCGAGATCAGGTAAGGCACCTGCCAAAAATCCCAAAGCAAAAAGCCACTTATTACTGGTTCCCCACTTATTCAAGAAAAATGCTGTTGTCGCAGCAGTGGTCACTACATGAGTAGGAAACATCATACACGAAGGTTTAATTTCGACCTTATAAACATGGCATACGTTAGCAGACTGGGACTCTAGAGTAAATGCTAATTATCAATGAACTCAATAATATTGGAGTTGGGCTTAATTGATAATTGTTAATTTTAAATTGATAATTATTTCTTTACTTTCAGCTCTTTCAGATCAAATACGAGCTTCTTGGCTGGCCAAGTCACTTGGAAGCAAGTCAGGTCAAAAGTCTTGTTTTTTACCGGCTTTTTGGTATAGAGAGGGTCATTGAGTAAGGGATAACCCATTGCCGCCATGTGGACTCGGATCTGATGGCGAGCCCCCTGGTGGATGACCGCTTCTACAAGAGCATTGCCTTTGACCTTTTTAACGACCTTATATTGGGTCTTGGCTGTTCGCCATTTACCGCGCTTTTTCTCATCGCCTTTAATTTTCACAACCATACGAGCACTGCTTTTGGGGTGATGGGCTATCTCCATGCTAATTTCCCCCGCTTTTTTCTTGGGATTCCCTTTTACCAAAGCCCGATAGTGCTTTTCAATCTCATGATCATAGGAAGCCTTCTTAAAAGCCTTGAAAGCTTTATTGGTACAGGCGAAGATGACTAAGCCAGACGTATCAGTATCTAAGCGGTATAAGAGCCCTCCCTCCCCTGGTGCAAACCCACTCACCTTCTTAAGGGTGGGGAACTTCTTGAATACCGCTTCCACAAGCGAATCTTCCGCTTTTCCAGGCGTTGTAGCTTGACCAATAGGCTTAAATATCATTAAATAATCTTTTTTCCTCTTATAGAAGAGCTTATTTGACATAAAGTGGCTTGAAATATAGACGCGAACATGCTAGCATATCTTGAACTATCAGTGATTCTCGTATATCATATCCCTCTTGCACTTCTGAACTTTTTGTATCCTTTAATGGTACTTATATCAAATCACTCCACTTTGTGTTTGTGTCTTTGTTCGCTTACTTACTTCTGGGTATCGGAGTATTTGCCATCACGGCAGCACCAATAGCAGAAAGTAGAAGTGGTGCCTCCTCTGAGACTTCAAGTCTCTTACAATTAACCCCGCGTGTGATCAATACGATCAAATTGATCAGTGACACTCATCAGAAATTACTGGTTCAGGAAAAGACTACACGAAAATACCTGGCAGTAAGAAACACTACGCCACGTAGTAAGGTAGCCTCCGTAAGCAGCTCTTCAGTTGCATATGCACCTGCAAAAGAAGGTAGTCATGTGTTCCCTGCCGGACAATGTACTCGCTATGTTGCCGGAAAATTGATTATTCCCTGGAATGGTAATGCCAGTACCTGGTTAACTAAGGCTGAATCAATGGGTTATGAAACCAGCGAAAGCCCTAAGCAAGGTTCAGTCATCGTCACCACTGAAGGTCGTTATGGCCATGTAGCCGTGGTCGAAGAAATCAGGGGTGACAAAATGATCATTTCCGAAATGAATTACGAAGGCTGGGGTAAAGCCAGCACTCGAGAAGTGCCAATCAATTATGACAAGATCAAAGGCTTTATCACCGACGATCGCCTCCAAAGTTAATAATTGGGATAGAAACGCTAAACAGCTCATGGCTTGGATTCATCCGGCTACGGGCTGTTTTTGAACCAATTAACCAATGCCTTAGCTTACATGTGCAATATGTACTGAGGTTATGCAATTATATCTTTCAATATTATTCTTAACGTAGTTTTTCCTTTTGTGATCTTGAAATAGTGCTCTCGTCTCAATGCAGTAGTTTTAGAAATATGAGCTTCGTAATAAATCAGTTTTAGTGGTCTTCGATTTGCCGTGGAGCGGTTTTTAGCGCTGTTATGCTGCTGGAATCGTTTGTGTACATTTCTTGAAAAGCCGATATACATTTTGTGATCCTTCATACTCAAGAGCACATAGACGTAATAGAACATAAATCTTTTTAATCTACCGCATCATACAAAATGAATTATGAAATATTCGTTTACGAAAGAAGCAGTGAACTATTCGCTACGCTCAAGTTCACTGCACAAACCACTGAGTATTCTTAACATAGCAAAATAGCGATCTGAGGCTTTAGCCACGAACCCGAGCGAAGCGAGTGGTTTGTGGTAAACAAGGTCGTGGTAGTTACATTTTCTTCAGGCTATCTTTTCTGTTAGAGAAAATCCACTATATACGTGGTCATGGGTCACTGCGTAAGTACATCCATGAGGTGCGAGTCAAGGA
>CAZGLA010000061.1:0-5311 GCA_964526575.1 uncultured Candidatus Peribacteria bacterium
TGAATTCTGAATTCTGAATTTCCTGTATAATCCCAAAAGCATACTCATCAATATGAAAGGTATCCTTATCCGCGGGATTGTTATTATTGTCGCTTTCTTACTGTCGATAACATGGTTCCCTTATAGTTTATTGCCACTATGGTTACTGGTATGTGTCATGAATTTTTTCAATGTGCGTGAAGGGTTGATTCTTTTCATTGGTTTCAGTCTACTCTCTCTGAGTACTGGTCTTACTTGGTTTGGAATTTCTAGTATCACTATACTATGGGTAGCTATTATGATATTCATGGCTATTACTTATATTTTTCACATCAAGCATTTGAATATCCCTACCCTTTTCATCACTTGCATTGCTATCAGTTTTTCCTTGCAAATATGGGCATATGGTTGGCAAACCTTGAATGGCCTTTCCTTGTTATTGTGGACTTCGGCGAAACACATTGTTCTGGTAGGACTAATCATTATGCCCGCCAAGATTTTCGGTGAGGCTTATGCTCGTTATCTTAACGCCCTCGGTATAAATTATGAATAAAAGATGGAAAATATTCGACAAACATTTTGAGCAAGAAATCAATTTAAAATCTGAAGATGATCATCCTGATCAATGGCAAGATGTCATCTATACGCCCAAAGACAATTTACTTCCTGACAGCAGCATTGCCTTTCAAACGTCTTTTCGTGTACTCAAGTGGGTGGTCATCATTGCTGTTATAGTTTTGACTTCGCGTTTGGCATATTTACAATTTGCCATAGGTGATATGCTTTTTGATCGTGGTCAAGAAAATTATTTACGTATCTATGTTAGTCGGGCTATGCGAGGTATCATATATGATCGTGACCAAAAACCTCTGGTAGAAAATATTCCGCATGATAGTGCTGCCATCATTCCTGCTGATCTACCCAATAATGAGGAGGAGAGAAAAGCTCTCTTCTTACAACTCTCTACAATTTTAGAAATACCCGAGCAGGAAATATCAGACATTAGCGAAAAATACCGCTTTCTCTATACTCCGATTATAGTTAAATCCAATATAGATCATGACAGTAAATTAGCTCTTTTGAGCACTTTTCCCAATCAAGCAGCGGGGGTCATGGTCATTGAAGATTTTTCTCGAGAGTATTTGTCCACCAACGACGGCCTTGCCCATGTTATGGGTTATCTGGGTAAAATCAACGATACCGAATGGCAAAAGAATAGGGATACCTACACAATAGATAGTACAGTGGGTAGAAGCGGACTAGAAAAAAGTTATGAGGAATATTTGCGTGGTACCAATGGTCAGAAAAAAATCGTGATCAATGCTAAACATAATAAAATAGACACACTTTTTACTTCCGAACCTCAAAATGGTTGTGACCTTATAACCACACTGGATACTGGTTTAGAAAACAGAGTACATAATTTATTGAAAGACAGTATCAGGAATGCCGGTGCTACTGGTGGTTCTGTCATCATTATGAACCCTCAAAACGGCCAGATTTTAAGCCTGGTTAGCTTGCCGGGTTTTGACAACAATCTGTTCATCGATGGTGTCAAAGGCAAAGAAGAAGTAGCGACCTACGAAAGTCTCACCAAAGACAAAAATACTCCATTTCTGAATCGAGCTATCAGTGGAGCTTATCCTCCCGGATCCACGTTCAAGCTGGTCACCGCCAGTAGTGTTCTAGAAAACAATATCGTATCAGCCAATGATCGTTTGGAAGCACCTGGGTTTATTACCGTTGCCAATCAATTTAAACCCGATGAAAACTTCATTTACAAAGACTGGAAAGCCGATGGCCACGGTAGCATCGATATCATTGATGCTTTAGCGCAGTCGAGTGATACATTTTTTTACAAAGTCAGTGGTGGTTATCAAGGTTTCCAGGGTGTGGGAGCTGAGAAGATATCAAACATGGCTTATAATTTTGGTTTGGGTAACCCCCTCGGTATCGATCTTCCCGGAGAAGTATCCGGTACCGTTCCTGGTCCTCTCTGGAAAAAAAACACCCTTGATCTCCCTTGGGTGACTGGTGATACCTACAATTATGCCATCGGCCAAGGCTATTTATTGACAACACCATTACAAGTGGCTGCCTATACCAGTGTGATTGCTAATGATGGCAAACTATATCAACCATACCTAGTCAAGGAGATCAGCAATTGCCCGATCAGTTCTCACAAAGAACCAAAGATTCTTAAACAAAACTTTCTTTCCCCCGAGCATATTAATACGGTAAAACAGGGAATGTATCAGTCAGTATATGATAAGGATGGTACGGCCAAAAGTCTGCAAGATCTCCCCTTCAAAGTAGCCGGCAAAACTGGTACCGCTCAGTTTAATAATAATCAAGACATTCATGCTTGGTTTACGGCTTTTGCTCCTTACAACAATCCGGAAATAGTGGTTACGGTCTTGCTCGAAGGTGGTGGTGAAGGTAGTCAAATTGCTGTGCCCATAGCCGAGAGAATCCTTTCTTGGTGGTACGAATCGAAATAAAACCTTTCCCGTTTGACAATAGATAGCCAGCCTCATAAAGTGAACTTAGTGTCACCTACTTATGAATAGTTACTTTTATGCCAACACCGCTAATAGTGTCTGCCCTCCTAGGCTTGGCTGTGGGTATTGTTGGAATGATTCTTTATCAAACCTTCATTCGCCGGAAAAAAATCTCCAAACTCGAGGTTCAAGCACAAGCCAGTTTACATCAAGCACAAAAAGAAGAACAAAACATTCTCCGTGAAGCCAAAACCCAAAGCCAAAAACTCCTTGATGAAATACAAAAAGAAGAATCCGAACGTCGTAAGAAATTACAAGAATTAGAACAGAAAAATCACAAGAAAGAAAATGAGATTGAGAGCAAAGTAAATGAGCTCATCAATCAACAAAAAGAGCTGGATACGGCTCTAGAGAAACTTCGTGGTGAAGAGACTGTTCTTTCCGAAAAGAAAAAATCTGCTGAAGAACTGTTACAAAAGATCTCCTCTTTGTCTCCAGCCGAAGCCAAAGAAATTCTCTTCAAGAAAGTAGAAGAAGAATATCAGGAAGATTTGGTAAAGCATGTAGAAAAGATTGTTAAGGAAAGCCGGGCAAAGGCCGAGAATCAAGTAAGAAACATCCTTGCTGAAGCGATGCAACGCTATCATGGTGAAAGTATTGCTGAATCAACCGTCACCACCCTCACATTACCTAATGATGAAATGAAAGGCCGCATCATCGGGCGTGAAGGTCGCAATATTAATGCTTTCGAAAAGCTCAGTGGTGTTGATGTCATTGTTGATGATAGCCCTGGGGTGGTTATTCTTTCCGGTTTTGATTTAATTCGGCGCTATATCGCTAAGTTGGCTTTGGAACGGCTGGTTGCTGATGGTCGCATTCATCCCACTCGCATCGAAGAAATGTTGGGCAAGGCAGAAGAAGATGTGAATAAAATGATCAAAGAATTCGGTGAAAAAGTAGTTTACGAGCTGGGCATTACCGGCTTTCCTCCTGAAATAGTCAAATTACTCGGCCGCTTACGTTTCCGTACCGCCTATGGTCAGAATGTACTCAAACATTCAGTCGAGGTCGCTAAACTCGCTAGCAATATCGCCACCGAAATGGGCGCGAATGTTGACATCGCTAAGAGAGCGGGCCTTCTCCATGATATTGGTAAAGCTTTAGATCAAGAGATCGAAGGCCATCATAGCGATATCGGTCGCGAAATATGTAAAAAATATAATGTTAACCCCCAAGTCATCGCCGCTATCGAATCTCATCACGGCGATACCGCATTCACATCTGTAGAGGGTATTATTGTTTACATAGCCAACATTCTTTCCCAACAAAGACTCGGAGCCAAGCGTGAAGGTCTAGAACAACATATTCAGCGCATGACCAATCTCGAACAATTAGCCATGAACTTCGAAGGCGTCGAAAAAGCTTTCGCCATGCAAGCCGGCCATGAAATCCGCGTGGTTGTTAATCCGACCAAAATCACTGATCTCAGCGCTTATAAGCTTGCTCATGATTTAGCCAAGAAATTAGAAAAAGAAACTGATTTCACCGGCGAAATTAAGGTCAATGTTGTCCGCGAAACCAGGATTGTGGAGTATGCGAGATAATTAGGAATTGTTTACACCGAACTTTCATCAGCACCACCAAGTCCTCCCTCCCTGACAAGGGAGGGTAGGGGTGGGTTGGGTCTCTCATTCATGATTCGCGATTATTCATTCATCGTTCTATGGTCAAATTACAAGCTTTCTGCTACAGTAGCAGCACATTAATTTTTGCATTTGGCAATAGTTGAGCTGATGGCCAAGATTTCGGCCAAGTGGAGACGACGTGTGCGCTTATATCGTGAGCGCAAGCAAGATGATGCTTCGCCATGCTTTTCTGAGTTTATCAAAAACAGCTGGAATTCATTTTCTCTCAAGAAAACAAGCCTGGTTAAAAAATGCTTCGTTATTGTGGCAATTGGTCTATTTGTGTCATTCGACCAATTAAATTTCATGACCCTGACCGCACAAGCTGATTTCTCTATCGACTCTCCAACTATTAACGAAGATATTTTTGTTGAGAAACCTTTAATTACTAGATCTGAAGTAGATAGTGCAATTACGGAGTACATTGTTCAACCGGGAGATACCATATCTAGTCTGAGTGAAAAATTTCATGTTACTGGTTCTACCGTTACTAATGCTAACAACTTAAGCCGCAATGCCACTCTTGATGTAGGTCAAAAATTAAAGATTTTACCGGTAACCGGTTTATTACATAAAGTAAAAAGCGGTGACAGCATTTCTAAAATCGCTGGTATCTATGATGTACCTCAAGAACTCGTCAGATACCAAAATGATCTCGACAGTGACAAAGCTCTCAAAATAGGTATGGAAATTATTGTTCCAAATGGTATACCTCCTCAGGTGGTTCCTCGTAGTAGCAGTCCAACGAAAAAAGGTTCTGCGCCTAGCGCTGGTCATCAAGATGCACCCGATAGTACAGCTCCAGAAACTGGTGGCACCTTTACATGGCCAGCTGCTTGCCGTGTCATCACTCGTGGTTTTAACCCGCGCATTTCTCACTGGGGTCTTGATTGTGCCAATAGCCAGGGCACTCCTATCTATGCAGCCGACAGTGGTACAGTTATCAAAGCTTCCGTAGGAACATGGGGTGGTGGGTATGGGAATCATGTCATTATCGACCATGGCAACGGAATTAAGACAATATATGCTCATATGTACTCTGTTGGTGTTTCCGTCGGTCAAAATGTTGCCCGTGGTGAAGCATTAGGCTTGATGGGCACCACCGGTCGTTCCACTGGGCCACATCTGCACTTTGAAGTTACCGTC
>CAZGLA010000062.1:0-4571 GCA_964526575.1 uncultured Candidatus Peribacteria bacterium
TCACTTTCGGTTTCTTGAGTAAGGTAATACCAGAATTCTTGGCTCGCTAATTTGGTGCGATACAAGAAGCGCTCTACAGGACTAAATATCTGACCCACACCGGAAAATATACTTTGGCCTTGAGGAAGTACACTGATAAGAGTCAGTACCAAAAAGGTAGCACTGAAAATAATAATGTATTTGAAATTAGGCTTTTTTAGTAAGGGTTTCATGGAATTGTTGAAGAGCTTTTTCCAACTGTTCGTCCGGCTGCACTTTGTAAGTAAGGTTGATAATAGTAGCCTTGTGTAAAGGTTTGGTCAGTTCAAGTTGTACGGGGCTTTTTCCCGGAAAACGAGTGAGAATTTCTTTCAGAGTTACAAGTTCTTTATCATTGGTAATCGCTGGTATGGTAATGGTATAAGGCTTTTCTGCTTCGTCTTTTTGTAATAATGTTGTGGGAATTTCTAATGGTTTGAGTGTGTCGATGAGGAGCTTGGGAGTAGTACTCTGACCTGTGCCACGGCGATCACGGAAAGAAATCGTACCGGACGCAGTGACAATGGTATCCTCGATACAATATTCTTGGCAAGCTTCCATAGCTTTGGGAAATATTACGCATTCGATGCGTCCAAAAGGATTTTCAATTTGCAGAAAGCTCATAGCTTGATTGGTCTTGGTGAGAATGCGTTTTACGTCGATAATCATGCCGGCAATCTTGGCTTTTTTCCCTCCATGTTGAAGGGTGATCTTATCAATGCGCATACCGGTCTTGGCAAAAAAGTCTTTCAGATGTTCCAATGGATGTGCAGATAAATAGAGTCCCAAAGCTTCTTTCTCATAATCTAAAACTTTGCGAATAGGTAATTGCTCCGCATCTTGCAATTTCAAGGTCGGTAGCTGACTCATCTCATCGATATTGGCAAAGAGAGAATCCACCGGGGCTTCACGTAGTTTTTTGAGCGTACTGATGTACTGAATACATGTATCGATGTTTTGCATCATGGTGCTTACAGAAACTAATTCCTGAAAATCATTGGCTTTACTCAAAGCTTCTAAGCTTTTGCGATTGAGGAAATCCAGAGGAATACGGTTGAAAAAATCATTGGGAGAAACGAAGGGACCAGCGTTTTTACGGGCTTCGACAATGGCCATACTAGTACTATCACCGAGGTTCTTTATGGCTCCCAAACCAAAGCGAATCGCATCTCTGCCGATTACAGTGAATTCTACATCGGATTCATTGATTGAGGGTGGGAGAATAGTCAGTCCCAGTATTTTGGATTCTTCGATTTCGATCACAATACGGTCTGTGTCACCACGGTCACTGGTCATGAGGGCAGCCATGAAGGCAGCAGGAAAGTGGCTTTTCAAATATGCCGTCTGATAAGCAATCATGGCATAACAGGCAGCGTGAGATTTGTTGAAACCATAGCGAGCAAAAGGTTCAATAAAATCCCAGATCTTTTCAGCAATTTCTTTCGATTTTCCTCGAGCTACAGCTTTCTCAATGAATGTATGTTTTTGTTCCAGAAGTAATTCTTTGATCTTTTTACCCACCGCACGACGGAGGATATCAGCCTCACCATACGAGAAGCCACAAAATTGCCGAGCAATTTCTAACACTTGTTCTTGATAGACGATGACGCCATAGGTTTTCTTGAGGATCGGTTCCAACTCGGGATCGAGATAGGTGACTTCCTTAAGCCCATTTTTGGCAGCAATAAAATCAGGGATCGCTTCCAGAGGACCGGGACGGTACAGGGAAATCATAGCGATAATATCTTCAAAGGTACTGGGTTTTAGCTCTTTCAGATAATGTTTCATTCCTTCCGATTCCAATTGGAAAACGCCCGTGGTTTTACCTTCACTGAGTAATTGATAGCTGGCTTTATCATCAGTGGCCAGATTTTGCCAATCGAGATCGATAGAATAGTTTTGGCTTATGAGTTTGGCAGTATTGGCTAAGACAGTAAGATTGCGTAATCCCAAGAAATCCATTTTGAGTAGTCCCAGCGCTTCCAATGGTTTCATCGAATATTGTGTAACTATACCTTCGTCTTTCCCGGCGGTATTTTTCTGTAAAGGCGCATGATTAACTAATGGCTCACCGGCAATAACGACTGCGGAAGCATGGGTAGATGCGTGGCGTACCACACCTTCCAATTTACTGGCTAATTCCCAAATCTGTTTATGGGCAGGATTTTTTTCTAAGGATTCTTTGATCAGTGGTTCTTTTTCCAAAGCTTCTTTGAGCTTGGTCCCGGCTCTCATGGGAATGAGCTTAGCGAGGATATCGACATCTTTGTAACCAAAACCCAGTACCCGGCCGACATCGCGAATAGCGGCTTTGGCTCCCATGGTACCGAAAGTAATAATTTGGGCCACGCTCTCACGACCGTATTTGGCTACGACATAATTAATAACTTGTTCGCGACCATCATCAGCAAAATCAATATCAATATCCGGAGGGGAGACACGTTCGGGATTAAGAAAACGTTCAAATACTAGATCATATTCTAAAGGGTCTATGTCAGTGATTGAAAGGGAATAGATCACAATTGCCCCAGCAGCGGATCCACGCCCAGGGCCTACAGCAATACCTTGATTCTTGGCCCAATTGATAAAATCCCAAACAATTAAAAAGTAGGTAGGAAACCCGGTTTTGTTTATAACACCCAATTCATAGTCTAGTCGTTTGAGAATTATTTCACTTAGTGGGTCCCCATATCTTTTTTTACAGCCCTCAATACATAGTTCTCGTAGATAATCCTCTGCAGTAAGTCCAGGAGGACATTGAAAAGCCGGTATCAAATTTTGCCCAAGAGGAATTTTGACATTACAACGCTCGGCAATCACAGCGGTAATCTCACAAGCTTCCGGAATATCAGCAAAAAGCTCAACCATTTTTTCTTCACTAAGTATAGAATAATCACCATTATATTTTGGACGGTTTTGGTCACTGATCAGTTTCTGATTTCTTACACAAATCAAAGCATCATGAGCATCGCGATCGGCTAGGGTAGGATAACGAGCATTATTCGTAGCAACCAGCGAAATTCCTGTTTCTTTGCTTAACTGTATTAATTGAGGATTGATATTGTTTTCTATCTCTAAACCATGGCGGGCAATTTCCAAATAATAATTTTCTTTGCCAAATAACTCCTGATATTTCAGTGCCACTTTTTTAGCTTCCTTGATATTGTTTACAGCTAAAGCTTTGCCTATTTCTCCAGTATGATCACCACTTAAGGCGATAAGTCCCTCATGAAATTCATTGAGTAATTCCCAGTCAATCATCGGTTTTTCAAATAACCCCTCAAGCTGACCTTTGGTCACGAGAATCATCAAGTTGTGATAACCCTGATCATTGTAGGCGAGCAGTACCAATTGATGAGGATTTCTTTCTTCTTCGGCACGATCAAAGCGTGAGCGAAGGGCGATATATACTTCTGCTCCAATAATGGGTTTGATACTGCTGCCCAAAGCGGCCTGATAAAAATCGACAGCCCCATACATAACACCATTGTCAGTAATGCTGATCGCTTTCATACCCAATTCTTTGGCTCGATTCACTAGAGCATATGGTGAACCAAGAGCATCGAGGAGGCTAAAATGACTATGAGTGTGGAGATGAACAAAACCCATGGGAATAATTATCAATTAACAATTATCGATTAGAAAATAACATAGAAATAAGGAATAGAGGTAGAGGTAGGAGTAGTTCCAGAGGTAGAAAATAGGCTTAAGGTATAGTATATAGAAGATGGAAAATAGTAGTAGTGAGCGTATTTTTATTCCATATTTTCTAAAACTATCCCCTTAAAACTACCACTCAAACTACCACTCAAACTACCACTACCTCTACACCTACACCTTAAAAATTATATGGATTGTATTTTTTGTAAAATCATTCGTAAAGAAATTCCGGCGGAGATTGTTTATGAAGACGATCAAATCCTGGGTTTCAAAGATATCGCTCCTTCGGCGCCAGTACATATTTTGTTTGTTCCAAAGCGACATATAAAAAGTTTGGCTCATGTGAAGAAAAGTGATCAATCGTTACTAGGTGATTTACTACTGGCTATGTCGCGGACAGCAAAGAAACTTGGTGTAGATGCGAATGGTTTCCGGGTAGTCAGTAATACTGGCAAAGATGGTGGGCAGATAGTGCATCATCTGCATTTTCATCTGTTGGGAGGGAAGAAACTCGGCTGGTAGTGCAATAATAATTTTGAATCGTGAGTTGTGAATCGTGAATTATTTTACAATTGAAAATTTAGAATTATACAATCCATTCACGATTCTCGATTCTCAATTCACAATTCACAATTTCGGTTCTTGCTCCCCGGCTATTTTTTAAGTAATATCCCATTACATTTATTAACATAATATCGAAAGGAGGTATTTTAAATGACATATGTTTTGCGGCAAAATAACGAATCAGTAGAAAAGATGCTCGGACGATTTCGTCGCCAAGTGATGAAAGATGGTGTGCTCAATCGTGTAAGATCGCGTAAGTATCATTCGAGTAAACCAACCAAGCGTCAGCAGAAATTGCGCGCTATTTATCGTGAGCAGAAAAAAGCAAT
>CAZGLA010000063.1:0-2717 GCA_964526575.1 uncultured Candidatus Peribacteria bacterium
CTACCAAATTTGAAATGCAATTATGGCGACAATATTACAATACAATTGCCGACGATATTCATGAGCTTCATGATGTTTATGATGATATTTCTGAGGCCTTTGATGACTATAGTGAGGAATTGGATACCATGCTTGGTCGTCTTCCCCATACAGTTTCTAACTGCCAAAGACAATGAAACTAAGCAATCGTTATATTGCGGTTATTAAATGGCTAGCGCAGGGAGGGGTGATTCTCTGTCTGACGATAGCGCTAGTGTTGCCTTATGTAGGAGCACAAACAGATGTCCCCGCGGTACCCACCACAACGCCAACGGCACCAACAACCTCAACAATCCCAACAACATCGGCTTTGCCTACCGATGATCTTGCTCGCACTGCCAGGGAACAACAAAGAGAGGCAGAAAGGACCATCAATGATCAACAGCGTGAGCTATTAGATCAGAGTAGTGAAAATGTGCCGGATACTTTACGAGAAGCCATGAGTGCCGATGCTCGTCAGAGCACCCAAGATGCCAATCGCAATGATGCTTACACTGATTTAGAAAATGGCCTAGCTGATGCTGGTATCACCGACGCTGATCCGGTAGCCCTCTCTGAGGGAAATATAGGCAGCTTGGTCGACGGTGGTATTACTGATCCCTTAGCGCTGTCCACCATTACCGGCAATATCCAAAGATCGTACAATGATTCTTACAATCAAAGCTTATTGGCTAGCATGCAGGCTACTTGGGCTGCGGGAATTCAAGGTGGTGGTAACTGTTCGACGAGTGACGATGATGGCAAGGATCTTTGCCAAGAGCTTACTGATCTTGAAGACTTACTCAGCAATATCAACGATGATCTCAGTAACATGCTGAGCAGAGCCCGTCGTTTGCGGATATATCTCAGCGCCAAGCCAGCATTCTTGAATACTTCACCAGCACGCATACCCATTTGTATCGGTTTAATAACTCCCGGTTTGGGTGAGAATTTGGCAAACGTGGATATAGCTGAAACCACTGATGATTATAATACCAATAATGGCATGATGAGCATGGGTGCAATCAAAAATGGCTTTGTAGCCTCTGGTGATCTGAGTACGGGTGGTGGTGCTGTGACCGCAGGTGATCCCGTGAATGTTGGAACCCAGTTTACTAGTGCCAGTTCTACCACCTTTCGGGAAAGTGTTACCAATATCCAAAGTGAATTTGATAGAATAACTTTGCTTGGCTGGCAAAATTTTGATAATTCTCTGCAAGTACGCTTCGATGTATTGAAAGCTCATTCTGATGAATTAAAAACTCTTTTGGATCAATTGTCTCGTGTGCAAAGAAGTTTAAACCAACGTTCAAAAACCCCTTAAAACCTTGATTTATGAGCTGGAAAGCAATACTCACATTTTTCGTCTTCTTCTTGGCTACACCGCTGCTGCTTGGCCAAATTCCAGGGGAAGTTCCAAGTGCCCCTGGTTTGGCGACGCCCAGCACGCCGACCGTACCGGCACAATCAATTGTGCCGTCTACAATCCCGGCGATCAATGCTACTGATTTGGAGGGGGCCGGTTTAAATGCTGATTCGTTGGATCAGAGTTGGGGTGAGCGAGCACAACAAAATCAGAGTGATTATCAGCAGGGACTACCGGAAGAAGTTCCGTCTTCAGAGATTCCTTCAGTGGATTCTGCCGGTGCAGCTAGCGATATTGCTCAGGAGCTATTTCCTGAAGAATACAGTGCTTCCCAGGGAGAATTACCCAATGTTCCGGAGTCCACTGCATTGCCTACCGCCCCTACTGTACCGGCACAAGATCTTGTGCCGCCTACTGCGACGCCTTCATCGCCATCTTCACCCTCATTTTAATATATGAAAAGAATCTTATTTTTCTTATTATTCATCTCCACCTTCGTCTTAGGCTTTTCGGTTTGGGCAGCTACCGGAGTTGATCCCTTGAGTCTGAGTTTACAAACCATGTCCCAAACAAATCAGTATAACAATACCGAGATTACCTCGACGAACACCAATCGTCGTTCTACCATACAAAACCAAGTGGGGACCACAATGGGTGAGCATGAGCAGATTCTCGATGATGCCGAGCAGAATCTTAATGATGCGTTAAACAACCTCAACCAAGCAGTTTCTAGTTACGACTCTGTAAATAATAGGTTTGTGAGATAACTTTAAACCGAGTCCTATTCGCCAACAAACTGCACAAACTTTCTTTTACCAAATTGTACAACAGTCGGCTTTTTGCTTGGGGTAAAAGTGTGATCTTTGTCTCTGATAGTCTTCTGATTTACTTTGACACCGCCTTGTTCGACCAGTCTCTTTATCTGGGTTTTCGAGGGTTCTATGCCAGACTGGAAAATGGCTTCGACAAGGTTGATCTCTTGGGCTGGTAGCTTGTAAACGGGGATATCGTCGGGCAACTCTTTCTTTTGAAACAGTTGAATAAAATTCTTTTCGGCCATTTGGGCTGCTTCACGATCATGATAGATGGTCACAATTTCTTGAGCTAGGCGCATTTTCAAGTCGCGAGGGTTTTTGCCTGCTTCCAGATCTTCACCAATTTGGCGAATCTCATCCAATGGCATGTCGGTAGCCAGTTCGAAATAGCGGAGAATGAGTTCATCAGGGATAGACATGACTTTGCCATACTGCTCATCGGGAGATTCCATAATGCCGATGTAGTTGTTGAGCGATTTGCTCATTTTTTCTTTTCCATCCAAGCCTTCAAGAATCGG
>CAZGLA010000064.1:0-1716 GCA_964526575.1 uncultured Candidatus Peribacteria bacterium
ATTATCAATTATCAATTGAAGAATTGCCAATCACGGATGAATTTATTCCTCCAGTCATTTTTGATAGAAGTTTAGTTATGAAAGAAGGGGATGGAGTAATATTCTGGAATTTTCGCGTCGATCGGGCAATAGAAATTACTCAGGCTTTATTAAAAATGCCCTTACATTTTGTCGCGACTACAGAATATTATGAAGGGATGAAAGCTCCCGTTGCTTTCTCTCAAGAAAAGATTAATGAGCCTTTAGGTAAAGTTTTAGCTGATAATAAAGTAAAGCAATTACGTCTGGCGGAAACAGAAAAATGGGCCTATGTGACGAAGATTTTCGATGGCTATCAAGAAATAAATTTCCCAGGGGAAGATAAAATACTAATCCCCTCAGACAAAGTAAAAACGTATGATCTCAAACCAGAAATGCAAGCTATGAAAATTGCCGAAACAATCGTTGAAGATTTGCAGAATAAAAAACATGAGGTGATCATCGCTAACTTTGCTAATGCTGATATGGTCGGGCATACCACATCCATACCAGCTACCATCAAAGCGTTAGAAATGATGGATAAAGCTTTAGCAATAATTGATCAAGCATTACAAAAAGCCGAGGGATTTATGATCATCACTGCTGATCATGGCAATGCCGAGCAAATGTTGACCAGTGATGGAAAGTCTCAAGGTAATCACACCGCGAATGCGGTTCCCTTATATATAGTGAACTATAATCAAGCACTTAAAAAACGCTTGCAAAAAACCACTTGGAAATTTACAAAGGAATCTGGTACTCTCATCAATGTTGCGCCAACATTTCTAGATTTACTAGGAATAGACGTGCCGCCCTTTATGACTAACTCCTTACTTACATGAATCCAAGCTTTCTCATGGAGAATCTCTCATACGTACTGATTCCTGTGGCGTTTGTTTCTGTTGTGCTTGTTGGCTTAGTGCTGCTTTTTGCCCGTGATAGAGCTACGATGATCCTGCGCAATCTCTATCTGTATGGAGTAGTGGCTGCGTCACTTTTGGTAGCGGTAACATCAGTGGTTTTCTTATTTTATACGCTTCTGACTACGACCATTTTTCCTACCACTACATCACAATATTATGGTGGCTATGATTATCGTTTTGAATCTGCGCCTGTAAAAGCACCACCCGGAACTATCGGTGGAGTGGTCTACAATGAAGATGCCAAAACTTATCTGAAGGCTGAACAAAAGAAACTTGATTTAGAGGCTGATAGCATGCAAGTCACACAAGAATGGCGTGATCAGTTGGCATGGACTATTCCACTGATTTTAGTTTTCCTGCCAATATTTTTTCGCTATCGTCGCTTCTTAACCACTCTCTCCCATGCCTAAAAAGACTACAACTAAATCTTCCTCAACTTCTAAAGAACCCTCTCCCGTTAAATTTTCTTATTTGTTTTTGTTTGCCTATTTAGGTCTTATCGGTTTTGCTTTTGGTGTAGCGGGACTTGTGAATGTCGGTTTGGAGGAATATGCGCTACCGAAGTCTCAAGATATCTATATGTATCGTAGTGCTATCGATACTGAGTTAAATAGTCGTATTATCTACGATTCCACAACTACTCAAACCATTACTCTTGATATGGCCAAGGATGTGGTAAAAAAAGCCCGTGCGAATATTCTGGAACGCAAAGATAGCGAAGACCAAATGAAATATGCCGTTTCCAATCGCAATCGTGCCTTGAGTTTAAGTGTTT
>CAZGLA010000065.1:0-7979 GCA_964526575.1 uncultured Candidatus Peribacteria bacterium
CTGGTGACAACTTCTTTGACATAGTTTTTATGTTAAGAGAGCAGATGCAGATTAGCATTTTCTCCACCAGCTATCGAATGTTGGTGACAAGCTGAGTGCTTAAGTATTGATTATATATAGCTGGTACGTTAGTTTAGGTACAATGAATTTTGACATATGTCAGCACTCTCTAAGTCATGTCGCCAATGTCAGAAAGCGTTTATTGTTGATGAGACGGATGTAGCACTTTTAGCCAAACTTTCTCCTACTTTTGCTGGGAAAGTGTTTCCTATCCCGATACCAACTTTGGGTCCAGAATGTCGCGAACAGCACAGATTAGTATGGCGCAATGAGAACAAATTGTATGAGCGTAAATGCGATCTCACGCTCAGAGATATCATCTCAGTACACGCACCCGATAAAAGTTATCCTGTCTATAGTAGTGAGGCCTGGTGGGGTGACGGCTGGGACGCTTTTAGTTATGGCCGAGACTTTGATTTTAATCGACCATTTTTTGAGCAATTTAACGAACTGCTTGAGCAAGTACCACGTGCCGCTCTTTATAATGTACAAGGAGAAAATAGTGATTATAACCAGTCCACCGGGCACCTTAAGAATTGCTATTTATTAGCGGGGTCCAATTACGATGAAGATTGTTACTATGGCAACTATGTTAACAATTGTAGAGACTGTGTAGATATTCATATGGTGCAAGATTGTGAACTTTGCTATGAGTGTCTGGACTCCGATCATTGTTACAACTGTTCATTTTTGCAAAATTGTACCAACTGCCGAGATTCACAATTTCTTTATTCCTGTAATAATTGTAGTAATTGTTTTGGCTGCGTGAATTTGGCTAATAAACAACATTATTTCTTTAACGAACAACTCTCGGAGGAAGAATATAAAAAGAAAGTAGCTGAGTTTGATCTCAGTAAATATGGTGTTGTTGAACATATGAATAAATTGATGAAGGAACGTTTGCCTAATTATCCTGTACGCTATATGAATGGCACCAATAATGAAAATGTTACTGGAGATTATATCTCGCAGAGTAAAAACAGTTATTATTGTTTTGATGCTTCAGAGTTGGAGAACTGCAAATACTGTGTCTTTCTATACCAAGCTAAAGATTGTATGGATATTTTTGCTTGGGGTATGCCAGCGGAATTGTGTTACGACTCCATGGAAGTTGGTGGTGGAGCTTATCAAGTGCTTTTTAGTGCCACCTGCTTTAGTAGTCAAAACTTAATCTACAGTTTTCAATGTCATAATTCTTCTCATTGTTTCGGCTGTACCGGACTGAAAGGTAAAAAATATTGTATTTTCAATAAACAATATTCAAAAGAGGACTACGAAGTGTTAGTGGCTAAGATCATTGAACATATGCAGGCTCGAGGTGAATGGGGTGAGTTTTTTCCTATGGCTCTATCAGGATTTGGTTATAATGAAACTATCGCTCAAGATTATTATCCTCTTGATAAAAAAAGTGTTCTGGCTTTAGGTGGATTGTGGCGTGATGAAAATGTAACCAAGACTCATGGAGAAAAACCTGTTATACCTGATAGTATTCATGATGTAGGGGATGATATCCTCCAAAAAACTTTAATTTGTGAAGTTTGCAGCAAGCCGTATCGGATTGTTCAGCAAGAATTGGCTTTCTATAGGAGACAATCTTTACCCATTCCCAGGTTATGTTTCTCCAGTCGCTACTTAGCTAGACTGAATAAACGTAATCCCCATAAATTGTGGCATCGAAAATGTGACAATTGTAATAAAGAAATTTTTACTGCGATTAGTCCTGAAGTGAAGAGGCCAGTGTATTGTGAAACTTGTTATCAAAAACTTGTATATTAGTTGATGAGTAAATTTTTTATGGGACTATAGTGCGTGCATAGATAATTGTGATTTTATTGATCGTTTACGCCAAACTTCTCGTACATGGTGTTAGAAAATAAATCTTTGGGATCATAGTGTTTTTTTAAAGCAAAAAATGCCGCGGCTTCTGGATAAGCTTGATGCAATTGTTCTTGAGTATAATAAAGCTGATAAGGCAAGTAATATGTCCCTCCTAATGAATTGCTGAGATCTATCAGCTCCGTAGTAGTTTCTTCCAATATCTTACTATCTGCTTCATTTAACTTTTGATTGAAATATAAAACGAATGCGAACATATCTTGTGTAGCATAAGGTAAAGAGCTGATGTTATCCTTATGCACTATGCGAATAGTGACATTGAGTAAATTGGCTTGGTGTCAATGTAAACCGCAAAATAAAATTTTTCGTTAAGAACTGGTAGATAGGCAATTATTGACTCGTCGCCCTTTTCTCGGTCTATGCGATCAACTTTAAGTTTGTGATCAATATAAATCGGACTGTGAATTTCAAGATATTGCTCAGTCACTCCAAGTGTCTTGGATTTAAATTCTTTTTCGATGATGTCTATTACTTGCTCGTCTGTCATTTCTATTATTGCTAACTTGTTTCTATCGAAGCATTTTTATTATATCATCGACCTACTAAATTGCGATATCTTTCGTTAATACCCTGAAAAACGTTTTGATCTTCAATTCCCAATTATTATTAAGATAATTCACGATTCAAAATTATTATTTAATGTTATGTATTACCTCTACATTCTTAAATGCGCTGATAAAACCCTGTACACTGGAATCACAGTTGATTTGGAGCGTAGAATCAAAGAGCATAATCATTCTTCATTGGGAGCCAAGTACACGCGAGCGCGCCGGCCGGTGAAACTGGTTTATTCAAAAAAGTTCCGGAGTCGATCTTCAGCGGCAAAAGCAGAAAGTCGGATAAAGCATCTCACCCGCGCAGAGAAATTAGAATTAATAACATTGCCCAATGCCTGAAGATTTAATTGCCATCGCTACTAAAAATATTAGAGACATTTTGAATCTATCAATTAAGTTTGAGCGTGGCGCAGCCAATAAAGCATTGGTGATCTATGATACCAATAATGGCCTGACCAATATCCTTGTCGCTGCCTACCGCCAGGCTTTGCCTGAGGCAAAATTTGTGGATTTCGATACTGTTGATAAGCAAGCGATCATGGCTGAATTTGCGGAGTTACGGCCAAAAGATTTGGTGGTGATGATTCAAAGTTCCAACTTTCGGCTGGATGATTTTCGTATCCGTATTCATTTATTCTCGAAGAAGCTCAAAGTAATTGAGCATATGCATTTGTATCGCAATGATCCAGCGGTCTGGGATGTGTATATCAATGCTTTGGAATATGACGCAAACTGGTTGAATACTGCCTCCTCCAAAGTGAAGGAGCGGTTACACACTGCGCAGGAATTCAAAATCGCTTCTCTCGATCGCGAGCTGATTGTCACTGGTGGACTAGAAATTCCTAAGCTGAATATCGGTGACTACACTGGTATGGAAAATATCGGTGGTACTTTTCCGATTGGAGAATTATTCACTGAGGCTAAGGATTTCGCAGGAATGAATGGGTCTTTTTATGTCTATGCATTTGCTAGTCAGGATTTCTCGGTCAGTATGCATGAACCTTTTCGAGTCGATGTGCAGCAAGGCTTAGTCGTTGGTTTTGGAGAGAATGCACCGCCGGGATTCATCGAAATCCTGGAATTGGTCAAGCGCTTTGAACGCCCTTTAATTCGCGAAATCGGCTTTGGGCTGAATCGGGCCATTACCAAAGAGCGCTATTTGGCTGATATTACTGCTTTTGAACGAATTCATGGTATGCATTTGTCTCTGGGTGAGAAACATAGTGTCTTCAAGAAACCTGGTATCAAGACGAATAAGTCCAAGTTTCATGTCGATCTTTTCCCAGTCGTAGACTCCGCTAGTGCCGATGGCAAGATGATTTTTGCCAATGGGCAGTATTTGCTTAAAAGCACTTGAGCGTGAGCACTATTTCTTTCTCGCAATGGTGACGACAGCAGTAGCTATTGTTTCTGGTAAGGGGGTGTTTGGGGTTCCACTGATTGCCACATTTTGATAGTAAATTCCTCCCCAGCTTTCTCTGTGTGTTGAGATTCTGGCAGTGGTCCAAGCATTCAATACAAGATCTGCATCATCTCGTTTACCTATTACTTCTCCCAATTCCCTTCTTAGCAGTTCAGCAGCTGATATGTATTTTTCTTGGGGATCATGTAATCCATATATTCCACCGTCAAGGGTCACATCTGTACTGTGGGGAGCAATATAACCTTTTTGTCTTACCCATCGAACAGTTGTCCAGTTCCCAGGTCGCACATCTTGCACGTGAAACAGAAAACCGCCGGGTTTGAGCACTGACCAAATACTGTCTACCGCTAGTGGTAGGAAATTTGTATTGTCCAAACTTGATAGCCCGGTGACGATATCGACACTTTTGGGTGGTGCAAGCTCCTGTAATCGAAAGTAGGATCCGCATACAATCCTGCTTCGCGGATGTCGTCGTTTATTCTCTCGAACAGCCGCTGGGTTGATATCCATTTCTGTCCAGTGACGTATTGTTGGTAATAATTCTCCCACCATAGCTCCAGTACCACCAGATCCTATGTCGATGCCATTATTGATTGGTAGCTCATATTCTTTCATGATACCTCTTACTATTGCACGGAGTTCTTTAATTACTTTAAGCCGATTTCTTTCAAATGCTAATGAAGCTGTCGCTATATTCTGCTTAGGAATTTCACATTCTTCAATGGCTATAGATTCGGGATACCGGTTCCAAATCATCTCTTGAGTTTTGAGAAATCCAGCTGGGATACATAGATCTCTGACCAAATCTCTCACAATTATTCCTGCCAAGGTAGGCTCACTTGTGTCTGTCTCAATTTGATGCTCATTATAAGAAAATCGGTCCATGAAAGTTTTTTGGAGAGAGTATTATAGTAGTAAATAAGTTCCAGTCAATACTACTTGGCCGGCAACCATTAAAGATCAATAAGTGTTATTAGCAAAAATTAGTTTTTTTTATTACTATTTGACTATATTAATTTTGATTAAATAAACTCTATGCAAAAAATCACGCCGTTTTTGTGGTTCGATATGAATGCCGAAGAGGCGATGAAGTTCTATACCTCAGTTTTTAAAAATTCTAAGATAAAAAATATGAACCGGTATGGGCCAGAGGGGGCAAAAGCTTCTGGAGTACCTGAGGGAACAGTAATGACTGGGACCATCCAACTCGAAGGTCAAGATTTCATGGTATTAAATGGTGGTCCGCACTTCAAATTCACCGAAGCTGTATCGTTTGTTGTAGATTGTAAGGACCAAGAAGAAGTTGATTATTATTGGGAAAAACTCTCTGCTCATCCAGAATCAGAGCAATGTGGCTGGCTCAAAGATAAGTTTGGTTTGTCATGGCAAATTGTTCCTAAGGCTTTAGGCGAATTGATGGGTGATCCCGATCCTGTAAAAGCGGGAAGAGTCATGGGAGCAATGCTCAAGATGAAGAAGCTTGATATATACGGCCTCAAAAAAGCCTACGACGGGAAATAGGCATGGCCGGTACTTATTGACAGGACAAAAGAATAGCAGGATAATACAATCTTTGTTATTTATCTAATACTATAAAACTCATGAATGCACCCAGCGAAAGCCCTAGAACGTGGTCACCGGAGGCCAGACAATTCTTTGGAAAACAATTTACTGATGCAGTCGATGAAGGTTGTGCCATTTTTGCTCCCTATACTTGTGAGCAAATTGCCCAAGATTCTTCGCTTGCTATAGAGTTGCAAAGAAGGACGAGTGCATTACAAAATAGAGCGATCGAGATAGCCGTACAGGCATTTATCAAGTATCTCTTCTTGATAGGTAACGATAAAATTCGTGCTAAAAGAGAACCAACTGCGGCATTCGAAAAACTCGATCAACTGATCGCCTCTGCCTATCCAGAATGGCTGGCAGGAACATATTCCCAGAATATTTTCCTTAACCTTATAATGGGAGCCATGAGAACAAATGCAATGGCGAGAATCGTTAAGAATCGCTATAGAAACAATAAACCAGGGCGACATGAATATCCTTTGTATGAGGAACTTGGGCTGGAATGGGACTATCGTCGGATTCATGAACTTCAGAGACGTGACCCTGTCTTGGCATCTGCTGCTTATGGATCATATTTTCAGTTCCTAGGAGTGGAAAAGTTTTTTCAAAGTGCCGGCATAAATAGTCGTGAAGATGAACGGCAAGTGTCAACTACAGAAAGACGAAACCTCAACAATGCTATTGCTCAAGTAATTAGTGAGAATCACAAATTTGGTGTTCCTCTGTGTATGGCAGAAACTGAACATTTAGCCAAGGAAAAAGTCCATGTGCAATTTGATGACATTGATGTGCATACCCCTGAAAACGCATTATATTCTGCCCATGTCATACTTTACAATGACACTGATGGTCAGCTGATGCGACAAGAGCCCAATTTACTCGGGATGACGCGAGGAGTCCTTGACGCTAATTTATTTCATTCCAAGCATAGTCTGATCAATGATTCAGTCGGTTTTTTTATCGCACGTGATGGCGGAGAAATACATGGTACATCTGCACACCCGCAGGCACTCCAGTATTTTTTGGGAAATGCAAAATACGAACTTTTGCGTACGCATCTTTTACTTCGGCTGGCTGAATTAACTTGCCGCGCTGAAGATCTTCGACGGGCTTTGCAGGGGATAATAGAATTACCTCCACTGGTGCCATATGTGCCGCGTGGTCCAAGGACAGGAGAAGGCTCGCCTAGACAAGGAAAGCTTTTGCCTCTTCGATATTTTCCTCGATCAGCATTGCAACAAAGTGATAGCTTAGAAAGCGGACCAACCAGAACTATCAAACTTCATAAAGTGGAATACCATATTCGTATTTTACCACCTGGTAATTATCCATCGAGGCGCGCATTAGAATTAGCCAGCGATCATGATATGGCACTTCGAATAATTAGTGATAATGGAGTTATTCGTTATGAAACATTCGTAAGAAAACACGAGCGTGGACAACCAAATGCTCTATCTCCTCAGAATACAGAGCTTGCAGTGCAGGCACAATCCAGACTTGAGCTGATAAGTGTTGTAAATAGAGTTGTTGGGGAGGAAACGCACCGCGAGTAAACATTTGAATCACCAGTAATAATATGATAGAACATCTGGGCTTTTTTATTGAAGTTAGGTTCTATGAAAACAAAGGTTCTGATTCTTGATGCTCTGGCCGGTGCCACGGATATTGAGGAAATAGCAAATATCCAAGGAGTCTTAAATGAACAAAGTGATCAATTCTCATTTCTGGCGGTTGATCTCTACAGAGATGAACTTCGGAAAGATGATATTGAATCTGCACATAAAATTATTATCTCTGGATCTTCGCAATCTGTGTATGAAAGTCAGGATTGGATGAAAAAATTGGAATTGGCCTATGCTTTGATCTTGGCTGGGAAGAAGCCCACCCTGGCTATTTGTTTCGGTGCGCAATTTCTGGCGCAAATGCTTGGTGCCCGGGTCAGTAAAAATCCTCGAGGTACTGAGTTTGGCTCAGTAAAAGTTGCTTTAACTGATGCAGGAAAGAAAGAGAATTTGCTTAACAACTTTCATCTAGAGAAGCATCTCCATGCTACTCACAATGATTATATTGAGACTTTACCGGCTGATGCTGAGCTGCTTGCCTATAATGAGAATTCTCCGATTCAGGCCTACCAGTATGGCAATATCTTGGCAACACAGTTTCACCCGGACGTGCCCATACCGCGTATGCAGGAATTACTAAAGTCACGCAAAGAAAAGTATCTTGCTTCCGGAGTGATCAAGGATGAAGCAGATTTCGATAAAATATACCAAGAATTAGATCATGGCGCCGCTGGTCATGCTATTTTGCAACGATTTCTTGGATTAAATTGAATGAATATGCGAGATCAGATCGATTTTGTAATGAGCGAGTTCCAATTTTACCATGGAAGAAATTGCCGAAGGCATCTTGCTTGCCAATTCTTCTCCACGCAGTATGCCGGTGAGTCGTGCTTTGTCTGCTTCCCAGCTTTG
>CAZGLA010000066.1:0-4823 GCA_964526575.1 uncultured Candidatus Peribacteria bacterium
TTATTAAATTCAGTTTGTAAGCTGGTTGATGAAGTGGAAGTGTTCATTGTTACGATCACTGTGTCATTTACAGCAACACCAGTCAGATCACCAGTAGAGAGGGTAATGCTTAGACTGCTGCCGGTACTATTGAAATCAGTATCAGTAGTACAAATTGTACCGAGAACTGAAGCAGATGTGGTGACTGTTACAGTTCTGGCAGTAGCACTGGTGATGTCAGTTCCAGTGAGTGGAGTGTTAAGGTTAAGAGTCTTGGATGCAGATGCGGAATCAATGCTGCTTATTGTACCTGAAAGAGTATTAGTTCCATCAGTAATTGAAATGGTGTCTCCCTTGGCTAAACCATTTACATCAGTGGTTATGACAATTGAGGCTGTTGCTGTTGTAATAGTGGAAGTACCAGTAACAGTATGTGTACCAGGAGAAGTTGCTGTACCAATGGAAATGTTTGGACATGAACCAAAACTTCCGGCTCCTGCAGTCGTAACAGTGACTTTCATGTTGCTCGCACTGGTAATTTCAGTGACTGTAGCTACAGCATCTTGACCATTGAGAGCATCAACCCTGTCACTAGCTCGGTTAATTTGTTTATCTGCTTCATCTTGGAAATCATTGACGGCATTTTGGAGATTGTCCCAGTCACTAGCAGAAATACTGCCGGTAATTCTTTTCAACTCATCAGCGACATCGCCAGCCTCAGTAACTAAATCATCAAAGAAAGAATTAAGTTCACTGCTATTGTCGATGTTGTTGGCATCAGTAGTTAAATCATTCACATTGGCCTCGGCATCGTTGATATTATTTATTACACTATTGACGGTAGCAGTAGGGGTCGTTCCTGTAGACGTTGTTCCACCACCAGAAATCTTTGATCGTAATGTATCCAATGCATCATCCGCATTGTTTACTTCATCATCGAGATCGTTGTTATTAGTATCAAATGTATTACGATTGGTGGTCCCTGTAATTAAATCATCGGCCTGATTCACAGCGCGATTTACTTCACGAATAAAATCATCATAAGCACTGTCTACTTTGTCGAAATCAACTTGGGTGACCGGTGTAGTAACTGCTTTGATCTCATCTTCTACATCATTTACCAGATTAATAAGTTGATCAAAAAAACTATTGATTTCCGTAGTAGTATCTAAGTCTGACGCTAGATCATTGTCATTTTTTAATTGGGTAACATCATCCTCCTTGTCATTGATCACACTGACTGCACTAGTGGCAGTTTTCGCAAAAACACTGGGTATTCCAATAGAGCATACCATCATGGTTGCTGAAAGAAGAGCCACAAACTTACGCAAAGAGAAAGATGATTTCATAAAAACAGGTTAGGGGTTTTGGACGAAACCAGCTTACTACAAAGCCAGTTCACATGCTAGTACGGGTGAAAATGAGAGATTGTTACTGAGTAAGAATTATGAATCGTGAGTGTCATACCGAGTCCCGCACCTGCGGGATCGAGGTATCCCCATGATATAATTCGCTTATAGACAATGTATAGCATTGAGATTTCTCGACGGAGCTCGAAATGACAGCGAAAACGATTCTCCATTCTTAATTCCCATGCTATATTTCCACTGATTTTCTTCATTATCATGAATGATGTTCGACAGGTGCGACTAGAAAAATTAGCAAAGATTCGCGAATTGGGTATAAATCCCTATCCGGATCGTTTTGAAAGAACCCACTCTCTTGCTGACGCTAAAAATCTTCTCGTTAGTACCAAAAATGTGAAAATCGCCGGCAGATTGATGACGACGCGTGGCATGGGTAAGCTAACATTCGCTCATTTACAAGATTTTTCCGGACGTTTACAGGTGGTTTTACAAAAAGAAAAAATTGGTGAAGAACAATACAATTTTTTTGCTGATCTTATTGATAATGGTGATTTTGTTGGTTGCGAGGGAGAAATATTTCAAACCAAACATGGAGAGATTTCTTTGCTGGTAGAATCATTTGTTTTATTAAGCAAGTCTCTTCGACCATTGCCGGAAAAGTGGCATGGAGTACAAGATCGAGAGTTGATTTATCGTGAACGTTACCTAGATCTGATCAGTAATCCTGACAGTTTGAAACGTTTTCAATTTCGAACCAATTTTATCAAAGAAGTGCGTGCTTATTTAGAAAAAAATAATTTCTGGGAAATTGATACGCCGGCATTATGTACAAAAGCCTCGGGCGCTTTGGCTAAACCGTTTATGACCCATCACAATGCCCTGGATACTGATGTATATTTACGTATTGCCCCTGAGACTTATTTAAAGCGAGCAGTAGTCGGTGGTTTTGAACGCGTATTTGAATTTGCTCGTTGTTTCCGCAATGAAGGTATTGATCCTTCGCATCTCCAGGACTTCACCATGTTGGAATATTATGCGGCTTACTGGAATTATGAAGACAATATGGCATTTACTGAAAAGATGTTGGTGGATGTTTTGCAAAAACTCACCGGCACATTGGAATTTGATCTCATCGGTCGTGACCTTGAAACTATTACCAAGGTTGATTTTACTGGACCTTGGCCACGAATCACTATGCGAGATTTGATTCTTGGGGACTCTGGCATTGATATAGACAAATTTACTGATGCTGAGAACTTGCGCAAAGAGATTAAAATGAAAAAAATCGATATACAAGATATTGATAAACTTGGTCGTGGCAATTTGATCGACGGTATTTATAAAAAAGTCTCTCGACCAAAACTCATTAAACCTACATTCATCATCAAACAACCAACTGACTTATCTCCACTTGCTCGTTTAAATGATGACGATCCCACAGTTACCGATCGTTTTCAGTTGGTGATTAATACCTGGGAAGTTGTGAATGCCTACAGCGAGCTTGTTGATCCGGTGGATCAAGCTGATCGTTTTGAAATGCAGTCACAAGATAAAAATGCTGGCGATGAAGAAGCCCATGGCACTGATGATGATTATATTCGTGCTATGGAACACGGTATGCCACCAATGTCCGGCTGGGGCATGGGCATCGATAGAATTGTTGCCTTGCTAACGGCGCAGCCCAATGTAAGGGATGTTGTGTTGTTCCCATTGATGAGAGAGGAAGAGAAGATTGATTAATTCAACCCCCAAGCCCCCTTATCAGGGGGATGACTGGATGTCGCTTAGGAGAAAACTCAGGCGGTCTTTAATGTTCATACCAAGATCGGCGCTGTTTTACGCCCCACTCTCATCAACACCCAAAAGTCCTCCCTCCTTGATAAGGGAGGGTAGGGGTGGGTTGGGGTTGGGTTGAAAACAAAACAACAAACAAAAATTCATTCTGAACTTTTAACTTAGAATTTAGAACCCTTCGATGCACTCAGGGCAGGCTTAGAATTCCAATGAGTTCTCGCATCTCCTTCAGAAACTTTGCTTTACTAAACTTTTTAGACTGTTCTCGACAGGCCGCTTCCATGCCTAATGACATTTCCGGGTTGAAAGCATCTATGGCTTCAAGAATGTCCTCTACTTTGGGATTAGCGGGACAAAGATAACCGGTCTTCATGTGGTCGACTGTTTCCAGTAAACCACCCTCGCGTACGCCTATACAAGGTGTCCCTGCGGCCATGGATTCTAGCGGCGTCATGCCGAAGTCTTCGTTGATGGGAATATATATACTGGCTAAGGCACCGGCTAAATATTGCGACAATTCTTCATCAGAGATAAGTCCGACGAATTTAATATTATCATAGCCTTTTGCTTGTTCTTCTAGCTTATCTTTTAAACTGCCGAAGGAGGCAACAATTAATTTTTTATTTGGTCTTTGCTTGAATGCTTCAATGAGCAGGTCGATTCTTTTCATTGGTTCTAGACGTGCCCAGCTTAAAAAATAATTCCCCGGTTTGCGAGGTATGTTCTGGGTGGCGACTATGTCACCCGGAGGATAAATAATTGGTACGTCGATATTAAAGTAATCTTTTAAACGTTTGGCGACTGTCGCAGAATTAGCGACAATTACATCCATCTTCGCCAGATTCTTTCGATAGTTACTTTGAATGATTGATATGCCCAAACGAAAAATTGGTCTCATGAAAAAAGGAAATCTCTTGGCGTAATTATCCAATTGATCAAAAGCATAGCGAGGTGGAGTATGGCAGTAGAGAATCTTTTTTCCCTTCACATTAGAAACAGCAGCAATAGAATTTCCGGAAAAGATAACGACATCGTAATCCTTGAGAAATTTGGTTTTATGTTTGAATAGCCAGTTCTGGTAATAATGACGAATGCCGGGCATCAGAATGGGTTTACCCAAACGAATCACTTTCATATGACTAAGGTCGAAAGTTTTATCAGTAGTAAACCAGGTGACGATATCGGCCTTGAGATCTTCAGCTAAACAAAGAACCAGGCGATCGCCGCCGCTTTTGGTCAGGAAATAATCATGGATAATGGCTACTTTCATAGAGATTCAATTATTTTTTTTATACCCGCAATAAAATTTTCTTCGCTAAATTTCTCGGCTCGTTTGATACACTTTTCTTTCATTGCTAATGCTTTTTCCGGAGTTAGTGATTGTACTGCTTTGGCGATTGTTTCGGGAGTGGTTTCATTAAGCAATATACCGGTTCCTTCTGCAACTATTTCTTTGAATCCACCTTCATTGCTGGCAATAATTGCTTTACCCGCGGAGAGAGACTCCACAGCACCCATGCCGAAGTCTTCATCGAGAGAAACATAAATAGTGGCTATACAATTACCCAGAAGGTCGAGGAGTTCTTCTTCCGATACCCAACCTTTGACTTGGATATTTGGTGAATTGGCAGCGATTTGTTGAATATTTTTCAAGTCTGGCCCTCCAGAAATTATTAATAACTT
>CAZGLA010000067.1:0-3116 GCA_964526575.1 uncultured Candidatus Peribacteria bacterium
ACATTTCTGAGTGCAAGCTCCTGGGCTGCTTTGCCACCAAACCATAAACGATCGGCTTTTTTATCAATACCGATAAAGTTTCTCTCCGGAAACATTTGTGCCAAGGCGACAGACAAATCCCCTCTTCCACAACCTAATTCCAAGGTCAGGGAAAGATCATTATGGAAATGTTTTGGCCATGTACCTTTCTGAGTTGGAGAAAATTCCAAGACATGAGTAAGCTTATCTACCTCTGCCAATCTCAACTTTTTCTTTCGCGGCATATTATCGTAATTTTTTGTACATTCTATAATTCAAAGGTTCGTACCCTATCTTTTTGTAGAGCATCTGAGCGTCATGATTAAACTCCCAAACGACTAATTCTGCTTCTTTCATTCCCTGGTCCCTCAACCACTGCTCGGCATACCACAGCAATTGGTGCCCAATACCATGCTTGCGCCAAGATTTATCTACTACGAGATTCTCAATAAAACCGTACTTTCTTGGTTTGAGTATTCGAGTCCCAGATGTATGTTTATCCTTATGAATTCTGGCATGCACGGTGCCAATAATATTTCGCTTCATCTCCGCTACAAAAATAATCTCATCTTTTTGCTCAAAAGCCGCTTGAAATGCATTCTTTTTATAGACGATCTCACTGGGAACAGTAAAAAATTGTGGCAATGCGTTGTGTTCGGATGCATGAAGTTCATAGAACAATCCACACAATTGGTCAAAATCAGCCTTCCTCGCTGTGCGAATGTCGACTGATTTCATTTTCGGTCCTTTTCCATGTTTTTTCAACATAAACTATCCTTAAGCTAGGAAATCATATACTTATGCTGCATCATTGGCTTGTAATTATAAGGAACTAGCTCTAGACAAGATTAGCTAAATATTGTACAATAATATTGAATAGATTTTCAATTTTAATACTATTTTATGGATAGGCTCGATCAAGACAACATTTCTACTCAAGCAGATGCACCAGAATCAATAGGTTCCGGCGCCGCTGATGCCTTCAGAAATGCTGCAAATACAGTAAACAAATTGCGGTCAGAAACCCGTGATACTATCAACAATGCCGTAGGCTCTCCAAATGGTGAACGCACAACACCGACACCTCCAGCATCAGTACCAGGAACCAGACCTGTACGTACTCGCAAAATATCCAGCTTCCAGAAAATCGCCATAATTTTCAATGGCAATGGCGACGATACACAGGGAGTTTCAGGAAATAAATAGTTTATCCTCAGTTCTTGAGTAGTCGTAGAATTTCTGCTTCAATCTTATTTGTTTAGGAATAATACCCAACAGTACCAGTGATTAGGTTTTTTTGGTAAGATGGTGAATGCTCCATAGAATGATATAGACAAAACTCAATAACTACTGTATCATACTATTCTTGTAATAAGTTTCCGACAGATAATACTTAATATATACATCCACTTATATGGCTGACAAACAAGAGAGAACCAAGCCCGGTATAGAGCTTCCTGATGAAGAAAGAGGTGACGAACCCACAGGAGGAGCTAGACAGTTCAAAAGGGCAGCAACTATTGCAGCCGGCACTCGTGATGATGTTGCTACTGCACTTGAACCTGAGTCCCTAGATACTGGTAAAAGAGTTATTGTTCCAGATGTTTCTGAACAATTGGCCTCTGCTACAGACAATGCACGCACAGCTACAAAACTTCTCAAGCGCGCTCGTGGTGAACCAACAGGACAACAACAGTTAGAAAGACCCGAGCAAGACGAAAAGGCAGTAAAAGAACCAGGATCTGCTGAGAAAAAAACCCCCGCTGAAAAAATTAAAGATATCTTTAAAGGTATCTTCGGAAATACAGATGATACTGGAAAAGGCACGGGAAAATAATTGAGATTCATCTCGGACAGAAATAGAGCTGCGCATATAGCTGCAGTGACTTTTTGTTGATAAAAAGCTATAATGAAGAGATAGAGTTTTGATATCTTTTCGATGAAAATTATCTTTTTCGGCCTCGGCAGTGTCGCTTCGGTAATGGCTCAATGTTTATTTGAGTTGTTCGATGAATCGGGAAAAAAGATCGAATTTCTCTTTATTGTGAGAGATATGGCTAAAGCTAAGGAATATATTCACAGCATGGCTGGATTGAGGGCTCGTTCAACTTTCCTGGAAGTAAAAGATTTTACTGAGCAATATTAGCAATATTGCCAAATATTCAGCGCATTTTAATGGAGCCATCGCTTGTATAAATACTTCAGTACCTGAATTAAATGAACCGATTTTACTTTTCGCGCTTAAGCTAGGCATTCATTACTGTGATCTAGCTTCAGATATGTACAATCCTGAGACCCTGAAAACTATGCGATTTGCTCAAGAGCATTTTGAGCACGAATTTCACAAAAAAAATCTTTTTGGTCTAATAAATATGGGAATTTCTCCTGGCATGACCAATTTCCTTATTGGTGAGAGAGTAAATCCCTGCACTGATCCTATGGTTTGCAATGAAGTAAGCGTAGAAAGTGTTGATTTATATTTACTGGAAAATATTCGTTCCGAACAAATTGTTTTTTCCTGGTCCCCGCAAGTAGCATTTGATGAATTGGAACAAATGCCCCGTTATTACGAAAACAACACATTAAAAACCATTGAACCGTTCAGTGAATCTCGGACCTATCGTTTTCCACATTTTCATGACGAGGTGAAGCAATATCCTCTGTATCAAGAAGAAGTACTTTCTCTTCACCAAACTTTCCCTGAAATTGGCGCCATTCGAGTATTTACAGGTGGTAGTGAAGTAGAACTGGTGAAGAGTCTTTATCAGCTTAATTTGCTCTCAATGGCTGATCCTCATCATCAAGGTATAACCATTGAAGAAACGGTTCGAGCGGCTTTGCCGGGACTACAAACTCCGCGAGAAATTGAACAATTACATAAAAAAGGTATCATCGAATCTGCGCAATTTGCAGCGATGGCCGAAATCACCTTGAAACGAAAAATCACTTCCAGCAAAAAATGGCAAACCCTGACCGAAGTCACAGGGCTTAGTTTTCATCGTTACAATGACTTGTTAAATACACCATACCGAGGAGCTACCTATATCTCCTATCCCACCGGAGTAGCAGCAGCAATATTATTCTTTTACAGTTATCAA
>CAZGLA010000068.1:0-11272 GCA_964526575.1 uncultured Candidatus Peribacteria bacterium
AATACAAAAAAATATTCCTGATGGTTGGGAAATAAAAAAACTTTCTGCTATAGGTAAAGCATTTATTGGGCTGACATATTCTCCAGGTGATATCGTTGAAAGTGGCGGAACGCTGGTTTTCCGATCATCAAACATTCAATCTGGGAAGGTTGAATATTCTGACCAAGTTAGAGTCTCTTCGGAAATTTCCGATAAGAATTTTGTTAAAGAGGGTGACATTCTAATTTGTGCAAGGAATGGAAGCAGAGATCTAATAGGAAAAAATGCCTATATTACGAAATACGATGAAGGCAATGCATTTGGTGCATTTATGTCAGTATTCAGATCAAAAAATCCAAAATATATTTATCAGTTATTTCAATCAACGCTTTATCATAAAGAGCTTGAGCGAGATTTGGGGCCAACCATTAATCAGGTAACGACAGGTAATTTATTAAGTTTCAAATTTAATTTTCCACCCTTGCCTGAACAAAACCGTATCGTCGCAGTGCTAGAAAGTTGGGATAAGGTTATTGAAAAACTGAAAAATAAAATTGGAATTAAAAAGCGGATCAAGAAAGGCTTGATACAAGATTTGCTGAACCGCAAAAGACAATTTTCTAGTTCTAGCAGATAATGGAATTATAGATTTTTCAAGGAAATCTTATTTGAACATGAGAAAAAAAGCGCAGGCTGTGAAGAAGTTTACTCGGTGTCTGTGCATAAGGGACTAGTTAATCAAATAGAACATCTGGGAAGGTCTTTCTCCGCAAAAACAACGCTTCATTACAACTTAGTTGAGCCTGGAAATATTGTTTATACAAAAAGTCCTACCGGTGATTTTCCACTAGGAATAATAAAGCAGAGCAAGCTCGATAAAAATGTTATTGTTTCGCCTCTTTACGGTGTCTTTCGGCCAGAAACATATCATCTTGGTGTGATCTTAGAGGCTTATTTTTCATCACCAAAAAATGTGTTGAATTACCTAAATTCTATTGTTCAGAAAGGTGCAAAAAACACAATTGCTATTACAAATAAAACTTTCCTATCCAAAGGATTGGTTTTACCAGCAGATAAGAAAGAACAAGTTGCTATCGCAAATATTTTCTTAATAGCAGATCAAGAAATATCTGCTCTCGAGAAGAAGTTATCACTTTTAAATGATCAGAAAAGATATCTTTTAAATAATCTAATTACAGGTGTAATCAGAACTCCGGAAACATTAAAAATGAAAGCTTAGCCATGGAGCCTTACAGAGATTGGGATCATGATTCAGGTGTTTGCGCCTATGAAATAGGTGATGGGTATATTACTGTTGAATTTAGATCAGGTAAGAACAAATTTTGTAAATATACTAATCTTAGCGCGGGTGCTGGAAATATTTCACAAATGCAGAGACTCGCAAGGCTGGGCGATGGCTTGAATGAGTATATCGTTGAAAACAAAGTGAAGTATCAGTCGAAATGGTGATTTTATGCTAGAAAAAGTTCATTTTGATGAAGCCAGGCAATCTCAATTACCAGCCATAGAGATGTTGGTAAAACTCAGCTATCACTATATCTCCATTGATGAGACGCTTCGTCAGCGTGGCGGAGATACTTCAAAGTTCATCCTTTCTGAGGTTGCTGCCAAAAAACTGATGGAGATTAATGGTTATGAAGTTGGCGGCAGTCAATACAAGTTCAGCGAGAAGGATGTCCGAGATGCGATTGATGAGCTTGAGCATATTCAATATGAAGGTCTAATTGATACATCCCAAAAAATCTATAACACAATTATGCCGACAAGCGGTGGTAAAACCATCAAAGTGAGTGTCGGTGGAAAAACAATATCAAAGAACTTTCGTTTTATTGATTTTGAAAACCCGGATAACAACGATTTTCATGTAACGGTTGAATTTACGGCGTCAGGAAAACAGAGTATACGGCCGGATATTATTTGCTTTGTGAATGGTATTCCGTTTGCGGTTATAGAAAATAAGAAATCAAGCGTGTCCGTAGTTGAAGCGTTAAATCAGATGAATCGTAATCAAAGCCCAGAATTTTGCCCCAAACTTTTTACTTATACCCAGCTTCTTGTTGGGACAAATGATAAAGAATTGCAATATGGGACGACAGGCACGCCAAATAAATTTTATGCCGTATGGAAAGAAAAGGGGATGCCGGACGAAGATGTTGAACAAGAGGTTCTTTCTGTGATGCGTAGACCAATTGATGATGATTTGCATGCTCAGATTTGCAAAGATCTCAATGGTGATACTCTAAACGTCAAGCAGTACACTAGCCGTTTAGTCACTGAACAAGACAAGGGGATCATTTTTTTATTTAATCCCAAGCGCCTTTTGGATCTCACAAAAAACCATATGTTGTTTGATGCCGGCGTGAAAAAACTTGCCCGTTATCAACAATATTTTGCGATTCAGAGGATGATGGACCGCATTGATAAGATAGAGACAACTCCGGCGGGAATAACGCGTCGTTGCGGTGGGTTACTTTGGCATACACAGGGCTCAGGTAAATCGTTAACGATGGTAATGTTTGTGAAGGCCCTTATTGAAAGTCCGCACATCAACAATCCGCGAGTCATTATTGTGACAGATCGCAAAGATCTGGATAGACAAATCAAGGATACATTTAGAAACTGTAATTTAAAAAAAGAAGTGATTCAGGCTACAAGTGGTCAGAATCTTCTCGAGTTAATCAAAGAGAAAAACTTAGCAGTGATAACGACACTTGTGCATAAATTTGAACCCGCTTCAAAAAGAAAAGCGGATTTTGTTGATATCGATCAGAACATTTTTGTCCTTATTGATGAGGCACACAGGAGCCAAAGCGGTGTTGCAAATCTCGAAATGAATCGAGTTATTCCTAATGCCTGCTATATCGGTTTTACTGGCACGCCTTTGATGAAGAACGAGCGGGAAAGCTGGAGAAAATTTGGAGGGTACATTGATCGATATACGATTGACGATGCCTTGAAAGACAAGATTATTTTACCGCTAATTTATGAGGGCAGATATGTTGATTTAGTTCAAAACAAAGAGCAGATAGATCGTCATGTTGAGAGGATAACAAAAGATTTAAGTGATGAACAAAAGCGCGAGTTGCAAATGTATGTGGATTCAAAGGTAATTAAAGACAATCCGCAACGAATTGTAGAAATAGCCTACGATATCGAAAAGCACTTCATGGAGTTATTTCAAAACACAGGATTAAAAGCGCAAGTTGTGGCGCCATCAAAGTTCTCTGCAATTTTATTTCAAAAGTTTTTTCAGAATAATGGAAGAATAAAAACCGCTGTTGTTATTTCGGATGAACACGAAGATGGGGATGAAGCTAACACACATAAAAAAGAAGTCGTGAACTACCTAAACTCTGTTCGTGAAAATCACAATAGTGTGTCTACTTATGAAAAAACGGTGATAGATAGTTTTAAGTATAACGAAGATGGTATTGAAATGATTATCGTTGTGGATAAATTGCTTACCGGTTTTGACGCGCCTCGTAACACGGTATTGTATCTTTCAAAAGATTTAAAAGATCACAATCTGCTTCAAGCAATTGCCCGTGTTAATCGTCTGTATGAGAACAGGAAGCTTCCAAAGACAGCGGGCTATATTATTGACTATTCAGAGAACGCCAAAAACATTGATACGGCGATGAAGCTATTTGGTAATTATGACGAAAATGATGTTAAGGGCACGCTGATTGATGTAGCCGATAAAATTAAGGAGCTAGAAGATAGTTATGGTTCTTTACACGATATCTTCAAAGAAATAGCCGGGTCGTCGGATGACGAAGCTTTCCTACAACTCTTAAAAGAAGATCCTAAGAGAGAATTCTTCTATAAAACTCTTAATGCATTTATTAGAAACTTCAACGAGTGTTTTGTGCTGCAAGATTTCGTGCATGAGTTTAAACATTTAGATGTCTACAAGCGTGAACTTAAAAAATTTATGGAACTACGCAAGACGGCGAGTTTAAAGTACGCAGATAGGGTCAATTTGTCCGAATATAAGCAGTCGCTTGTAAATATTCTGGATAAATATGTTGATGCTCAGGGAGTAGAGCTGTTAACCAAGCAAATTAATATAACGGATCGCAAACAATTCGAAGAAGCAATTGAATCGCTTGGCTCCGATAAATCTAAAGCGGAAGCAATTGCAGCACAGGTAGAAAAGACGATCACTGAAAATATAGACGCAGACCCGGAGTTTTATGAGCGATTTTCAAAGAAGGTATCAGAAATTATCAGAAAAATGCGTGAAGGAAAGATAGCGGATATAGCCGCTCTGAAAGATTTGAAACTCCTTCGTGATGACGTCATAAATAAAAAAGATGATGAGCTCCCAATAGCTATCTCAGCAAAAAAAGGGGCAGATATTTTTTATCGTAATTTGCACGAGAATTTCAAAAGATTTAATTTAAATGAGAATGTTTTCGTTTCTATCGTATTGAATGTATTTGAAGTTATAAAAAAAGAAGCTATTGTTGATTGGTACGTAAATATAGATGTTAAACGACGAATGATGAATGCGATCGATGATTATCTATATGATGTAGTAAAAATAAAAAAAAAAATAGACCTTTCAGAAGTCGATATGAAAGATATTATGGCAAACGTGATGGTGTTGGCAGAAAATAATCATGAAATCTTCTCTTAAGTCAGAACAAAAGGATTTCATCTACGGGTCATTTAGGTATCGATACGGTTTAATAGCACAAAACAGAAAGACAATAAGCTTAAGTGTAAGTCCCGACCTTAGCATTATCCTAAAACACCCAAACAATATGGCTCATGAACGTATTGAGTCTTTTTTAAAAAGGAAATGGCTCTGGTTAGAAAAGCAACTGAAGTTTTTTAAACAATATCACGCAAAACAATATCAGAAAGAATACTTATCGGGAGAGAGTTTTTTATATCTGGGCAGGCAATATAAGCTTCTTGTTCGTGAGCGGAAAGAAGATAAAGTTATTTTAGGAAAAGGACAATTAGTTGTTTATACGTCAAGGAAAGCATCTGATGTCGCTAATACAAAAAAACTACTCTCGGAGTGGTACAAACAGAGAATGAAAAAAGTATTTCATCAGCGATATAAGGAAATACTTCCAAAATTTGATTACAAAATTGCGCCTCAGTTAATAACTCGTGAAATGCAAAAGAGGTGGGGTAGTTTTTTGGGCAAACAGAAAATAATACTAAACCCAACTTTAATTTATACTCCTAAGGAGTGCATTGATTATGTCATTGCGCATGAGTTATGTCATTTAACACATAAAAAGCATGACAAGCAGTTTTTCAAATTACTTGAAAGTAAACACCCAAAATGGGGTAAAATCAAAAATAGGCTGGAAATAATAGGGGCTCAAAGTTTGAACTATTTAAAATAAACCAGATGTAGTACCGGTGGTACAGAGGGGACGCCGGGTATGGTGGTGCTTTTATGGATGAAAAGTATGATATTCTCCAAAAGGAAAAAAGACGCTTGCTTCAAGAAATTAAAAAAATAGATGAGCAGTTTAAAGGGTGTGCTCGAATAGTTAGAAAGCGATAAATCTCATTATGACCGATCAAGATACCAAAAAAATAATAGACAATCTTTTAAGTAAGGACGAATCACAGACCTTTGAGTGCAAGCGAGCCAAGAAAAAGCCCAGTGAGGTTTTGCCTTCAATCTGCGCTCTTGCGAATGCGGATGGAGGGTTGTTTGTATATGGACTGTCGGATCCAGAGAAAGGTTCTGGATCGGGGCGGCTCATAGGTATCAGCGAAGCAGAAGATCATGCTGATGAACTTGTTCGTTTGATCGGTAAAGAGTTTGACCCGCCCATTCAAGATATTTCCCATAGATATTTGGATATAACCAATGTTGAAGGCAACCCGGATCGTCTGTTACTTTTCATTTTGAATCCCAGCACGGAAGTCCATTCCATCAGGTCAGGGCCTACATATGTACGCCGCGGAAGACAAAATGTTCTTCTAACGCATCGTCAGTCTTTGCAGCTTCAATATGAGAAAGGTGCCATATCTTACGAGAGTGAGCTTTGTCCATCCGTATCGATGGATGATTTGGATCAGGATTTGTTAAAGGCTTTTCTGAGATACAACGATAGTGAGGCAGATCCTATCAAGTTTTTTCTAAAAAATGGTTTAGCTGAAGAAAAGAATGGCAAGGCCACGTTGAATAATTCGGCCATACTTCTGTTTGGAATTAATCCAGCGGTGATACTCAAAAGAAAAGCCAGTATTTCAATCGTTCATTATTTTGGGACTAAAAGCATTCCATCAGAAAAACCAAATTTTGTCAGGCCGCCGTTTACAATTGAGGGGCCGTTGATTACTCAAATTCGGAAGACATTCCAGTATGTATCTGAAAATGCTGTTCCAGTCAGATTAAAAGGAGCAACTTTTAGACGGCTCAAGATTCCTCAGCACGCAATTCAAGAATCAATTACGAACGCTGTTATTCATCGCGATTACAGCATTTCAAACCACATTCAAATCAGAATATTTGACGACCGGATCGAAGTTGAAAGCCCAGGGTGGTTCCCAGGTCTTGTGAGCCCCGACACCATCTTGGACGATCGATGCGCGCGGAATCCGATCATCGAGCGAATCTTGCGAAAGATGCCAGAACCCCCTAATTTGGATATCGGGGAAGGGGTCAATCGAATGTATCGTGAAATGAAACGCCATAACTTATATTTGCCGTTGTATCTGTCCCGGGAATATAGTCCCCATGCTGTCAGAGTCGTGCTGTTCAACGAAGAGAGAACAGACCATTGGGATACGGTTCAGAATTATCTGGGCCAAAAAGGTAGGGTTACAAATAAGGAATTTTGCAGCATCACGGAACTTGATACGCTTAAGGCATCAGATCTTTTAAAGAAATGGGTAACCCAAGGCTTGTTGGAAAAGCGTGGTGCGAGCAAACGAGGCACTTATTATCAAAAGCCCGGCTATAAGCCGAAACAAACGAGTTTTTTAGAAGGGCTGTTCTAAATGAAATTAGATGGGCTTATATATTCGATGTAAGTCCTTATTTATCAAGTAGATGTAGTTTTATCAGAATTCTACCCATTTAGGAATTCTGTAAAATAGAACAAAAATTCAGATAACACTGGCAACCTCAACGCTTTTATACCGTACTCCGCACGTCCGGTAAACACGCTACTTTGCTTATGAGTGACAAATCAGTAAAAAACAGAAAGTTTTCTACCTCTGAAGTTGTGGAGACTCTTATGAAAGAGTCTGACAGAGGTTGCGTAATTTTTTCTTCAGGAATACTTGATAGTGCTTTAGAAGATTTACTGCGCGCGAACTTTCAGAAAGATGCATCATCGATTAAAAGGGTCATTTCTCCTTTGTTTAAAGGTTACGGCCCTCTTACTACTTTTTCCGCAAAAATAAACGTATCTTTCGCTTTAGGTCTTATTGACGAAAAGGTAAAAGATAAATTAGAAATCATAAGGCGTGTACGGAATGTGTGCGCTCACGAAATTAAGGATGTAAATTTTTTGCATGAACAGATTAAAAAGCGATTCGATACCTTTTTATCCAAAACTACACTGCATGATAAAGAGGCACTTGAAACAATAGTTGATGTCGGAAGTCAGAAATTATCGAAAGCCCAGCTAACAGATCGCTTAATTTTTATTCTCAATGTATGGGATTTATTGAACGCGTTAGAATTGCTAGCCGACATGAGCGAGCATCATTTTTCTTTAAGAATAAAAGACGCCGACCGGGTTATGAGTTTGTTAAAGCGCACTAGGCCTTTTCTTAAGTAAACCGGACCGTCCTAATAGCCCCAGAAGGGCCACGTTAGACTAATTTCCTTCCTCGCAGTACAATGCTTTTATGAAACTCGCCGTCGTGTTGGTTCATGGAATCGGGAATACCCGGAAGGACTGGGCCGATAAGATCATTCCCGCCATTCAAGAACGTTTAAAATCAAAGCTAAAGAAAATTCTCGGGGCCCAAGTACCCGTGATAATGGACGATGTCGCCGTCATCAGTTACGTGTATTGGGAAGGCGTTTTTAATGACAGGCAAAATAAGCTGAAAGTTGCCCTCGACGGTTTTCCAAAGCCCGTCAAAGCTGGGGGGCCGTGGTGGGACAGGCTTCTTAAATGGATATGGCGCCTCTTCAAGAGGTTTCAGAATGAAATCATCTCCAACTACATCTGCGATATCGTAGGCTACCTGCATAAAGACTCGCAGAAAGCCGTCTATTCCAAAGTATCGGCCGTGTTGCAGGGATGCTCTTCAAGAATAGGCGCTACACAGGCCAAAATACCTCTTACCTTCATCACCCATAGTCTTGGTACGGTCATCACATCGGACTATATCTACGAACAGAATGATCCAAAGAGCGACACGTCCGGCCCCAAGATCATGAAAGATCACTTTATCCTCGATAATCTTTTTACCGTTGGCTCCCCGATTTCTCTTTTTTCGCTTCGATTCGGCGGGCCCGAGATGTATACAAGCCCGGTCTCCGTCGAAAGCTCCTCCGGGCGCTGGGTGAATATCTTTGATGAGGACGATCCGGTGGGGATGCCGCTCAAAGTTTTGAACGAAGCGTACAATAAGGTCGTCCACAAAGACGTGCTCGTCAATTCGGGTGTGTACGGGATTTCCCACACGAATTATTTTAAGCGAAGCTCTAAAGTCCTCGACATTATCTGTCAAAAGCTTACCATCGACTGGATTGCCCTAAATCAAAAACTGCCGCAGGCAGATATTGAAAGACTGTACGTCGAGTATGACGAGACGGTGGGCGTCCTTAAATGAAGCCCTCGCTAATTCTTTATTACTACCCCCGGCAAGAGAACGAAACATTCGAAGAGGCACAGGCAAATGCTCAAAAGTCTGCCAATACGGATGAGTTCGATCTTATTTTATTTGTCACTCGAGAAGCCAATCACCCAGGCGGTGATTTCATAGACGAAATAGGCCATTATTTTTTTGGGATGAGAAGTAGGGTAACAAAAAGAAAAATAAGCACCCGTGTGTGGTATGCGCCCACAGATCTGGTAGGCCATTTATGTAAACCAAAGTATGATTTCAAGACGCTAATGGAATCCACGAGAAGAAGCCCTATTGTCCTTATTGACATTTTTCCAAAATGCATTCTGGATAAGGAAAGAAACAAGGGTGACATAAGGAGACAGCAGACAAACTCGGAATTGCAGAGCCATTTCAATAAAATACTTGCCTATAAGAAAGTCTGGAATAGAATCAAGTTAGTTGTTTTTTCTCTGGAGCCGAGCATTGATGATGGTAGAGAAGAAAAGTATCAGGGAGCTAGAGAGTTATTCCAAGGGATGATTAAAGAGCGCTATGGTAAGAAGGGTTTCTTAAGTGTTCCATTTTTTGGAATGGGGCACCATACATTTAAGAAAGCAAAGTATTGGGGCGCTTGGGACGCACAGATGGGCATTCTAAGTAAAGAAATCGGTCGGGCGCACCCTGAGCACAAAAAACTTGTTTCGAGTATCGTTGAAGATTATTGCTCTAAAACCAAGGGAATTAAGGTCAAGTGATAATGAGAAAAATATTCATTTTAATCTCAACGCTACTTCTAGCCACTGGCCCGCTTCTAGCCTATCAAGCCGAAGTCCAAAACATCTCCTCAGAGAAATATTTCGAAGCCACCCTTAAGGAAATAACCGAAGCCAGGTCCAGTATCATCGTCGCCATGTACCTCGTCTCAAGCCTTCCCGATCAACCCAACTCCCAACCCAATCAACTTCTAAATGCCCTCATTAAAGCCAAAGACAGGGGAGTAAGCGTTAAAGTCATTCTCGACCAAAACATCAACTTCGAAGCCGAGTCTTCAGAAGATGCCGTCACCTCCAACAAGAACCAACAAGCCTACGAGCTCTTAAGAAAAAACAACGTCCCCGTCTTCTTCGACACCTCCGATATCTACACCCATGCGAAAGCCATCATCATCGACGACGAAACAGTAATCCTCGGAAGCACCAACTGGTCGAAGGCTGCTCTTACTCGTAACAATGAAGCAAGCGCCCTCATCCGTTCCAAAGAATTCGCTCAAAGCCTCTTAATAGATTTAAACAAAATAGCCATTCAAGAAAACATTCCTGCATCACTCACGCCCTCTGTTCCTATCCCGAAAGATTTCTTAACCAAGAAAACCCTCATCGGCGAAATGGCCGCTCAATCCGATGAACGAGCTTTCGACATCTACCTGTATTTTCTGAAAGAATTTAACGGCAATAAACAAAGTAAGCTAACGCTCGACTACGACAATCTCGCCAAATCCTTACGTATAGACAACATGTCGAAAGAAGACTACCGCCGCCAGATCAATAAAGTCCTTCTAAAACTAAAAGACAAATACAAGCTCATAGAATTCCAAAGCCCCAAGCGAAACCAAAATACCGAGATCCAATTACTTAACAGTCAGATAAGTCCAGAAGGCAGCGTTAATCTCCCCACAACCTACTGGCGCTACGGATGGAATAAGACGCTCTCTTTTCCTTCCAAGATCCTGTATCTTGTAAACTCTCTGTACACTCAAAGTTCACCCTCCGGCAGATTCTACGTCTCAAGAGAAAAATTATCAAAATCTCACGGCATCTCAGAATCCTTCATCTCTGAAGGAAACAAGTTTTTAAGAAAACTAAATCTCTTAGACATTGAGTACGGCGAACTGGAAGACTTAAAGTTTGGCAAGCGCCAAGCGAATATCTACACTCTCATGGAATTCTATAACCCCGAAGACCTAAAGAAAAACTTGAGCAAACTAGCTGAGCGCCATGGCCAAGAAAAACTCGACCGAGCCGTCAAAACGGCGAGCCTTGTCTTTGAAGAAAATAACCAGAAAACCATCGAAGTCTTGATAGACCTCGAAGACAAATATGGCCAAGCCGTCACCGAAGAAGCCTCCAAGAAAATCTCCGAGAAAAGCGAAGACAATCCCAAACGCTCAGCTGGCTATCTCATCAACACCATAAAAGCCATCGGAAACCAAAAAACTACATAAAGTCGTGGCTCGGGCAAGAGCCCGAGCCTGATAGCCGAAGCTATCAGAGATCTGCCAAAGATCCCACGACCTGCCCACGTCTTCTTTTAGATTTTGAATTACTGCCCCTAGATTTACCCGCCTGTCGGATGGGCAGGGCTTGAGCCTATGGTCGAGGCGGAGGTGGAAAAAATCATGAAAGTCCCTAACCGACCCAGGAACTGAGGACACTGCTAGAAGCAAAGAGCACTAAAAAAAGACTGACGTAATATAACGTCAGTCTTCCTCTATCTCCATGCT
>CAZGLA010000069.1:0-1867 GCA_964526575.1 uncultured Candidatus Peribacteria bacterium
TTTGTTGGAATCATTTACAGTAAGAACAAGCTCTTGAGGCACATGATCTATATTTAAAGTTACATTTGCTTCGGCTAACTTTTGAGAATAGGTATGGCCCAAAAAGTTCAAAGGCAATTCTAAAGCTAAGGTCGCAGCAAGACTGATTACCAAAATGTGGGGGATCTTTTTCATTATTTTTTTGTGTTTTTTGTCTTCCATAAAGTATAACACAGGATAGCCGCTTAACTACTGGCACTGCTATAGAATCGTAAGCCAAAGTAGAAGAAATATCGTGAAATCAGAAATGATAAGAATGCGGTTAACGCAAGCCATCCTAGAGGGATAAGTGAATTTTCCCAGGCAACTTGCAAAGGCAACATGACCGCTGCAAATATCGGAAGAACAAAATAAAAAAAGAATTTGATCGTTCCTTCATAAATCACCGGTGGTACTTGTAGCAGGCCAGTTAAGCTAGTGAATATTTGAGGCCAATGCTGTATACCGATGAGCCAGAAGAGAAAAGTCATGAGTGCCAACCACACCGAATAAAAGATAATAACTGCTAAGATAACAGCTATAGCAAAAGCAAATATACTTACAACAGAAAGGAAAAACTGATTTTGTATGCTAACAATAATGAGTAATGTTAATGGAGCGAAGATTGTGAGTAGATGAGGGAAAGAAATAGCATTCAGCGACAAAGCGAGTTGCGTATCTATCGGTTTGATAAGCATGGTATCTAGAGTGCCATAATTGATATGCTGATGCCAACTATTAAAGCTACTGGAAAAAAAGGCTACTGTGAGAGTTTCTATGAGCTGAAAGGTGGCTAGAAAAAACAATCCATGCGCATAATCCCACCCCTTGACAGAGAGCACTGAAGAATACATAATATCATACCAAAAGAGTGTCACTACCAAGAATCCCAATCGTGAAAAAACCGCAGTCCAGAAATTGGTACGATAGATCATGTCTCGAGTAAAACTAGCGCGAACAAGGGCAAAAATAGCTTTCAACATAAAAATGTTTTTTCAACTCTATCATAAACTATCATGAGAAATAATAGTGGTAACGGCAAGAAAACTGTACCAACTGCCACCGAACATCTGATTGATCAGGCTAAGAATTATTGCCCAACTGGGCTAATTCCCTATGATCCTACTACCAAAGGATTGGCTCGTTTTACGATGAATATTTTTGATTATCTTCAACGCAATAGCGCAGAAACTCTGGATTATCGTGCAATCAAAACATTGAGACCACATTATCGCAGGAAAATTATGCAGACTCTGAAAGATGCCAGGGCACGTCGACTGGAAATGAACAGCATTAGTCTCGATCAAATAGAGGTTGCTTACAATACTATCGTAGATGAATCTATCAGAGAATTTTTTCAGGAATTTGCTGAAAAGCATCCGAATGTCTCCCTTCCTGCCCACATTCAGGCGGCATTCAATAATGGTTCAATTCGCACGGCAGAAGATTTAATTATGTATATGAAAGTAGATGAAGAAGCGCTTTTTTCATGTCTCATACCAAATGAAGAAAATTTGAGCTTGAACCGTAAAAATCAAGAATTCCACTCTTTTGTTCGTCTGTTTCAGGAAAGGCTCGATGATGCCAATGGGCGTATGTTGTCTCGATTAGATTTCCCCAGAAAGGATGAGAACAGAAAGGATGAGGATTTAGAGCTTACAGAGAATCGTTTACAAAGACGTAAGGATGAGGCGGTCACCTTCTTAAAAAAAGTGATGGATAGGGTAAGAGAATACCAAGTTGAAAAAGGGCATGAAACAGTGGTGTTGTTGGACATACCGTCAGATCTTACGCATAAAAGAATTTTTGATTTGACCGAAATTCTTTTCTACAAGGGAAAATATCGCAT
>CAZGLA010000070.1:0-3110 GCA_964526575.1 uncultured Candidatus Peribacteria bacterium
CTATTCACAGTTTTCTCAGAACTGTCGGGACAGCTATTTCTTGCGCGATTGTATTGGGTGTAAGAACTGTTTCGGTTGTACCAATTTACGTCAAAAAGAATATTGTATTTTTAATGAGCAATTGACCAAAGAAGAGTATGAAAGAAGACTGGCAGCATTTGATCTTGGCAGTTCTGCAAGTCTTAAGAATGTCCAGGAAAAAGTTCAAGAATTTTCTTTTTCGCAAGCCTATCCAGCAGTGCGTGGCATAGGGAATGAAAATAGCACGGGAAATAATATCAATCATTGTTCAAATGCTATCTCGTGTTTTAATTGCAAAGATCTGCAGGATTGTGGCTACTGCACTATTGTTATAGTAAATGGTAAGGATTGTTATGATTTAGACAAATGGGGAAGAGATACTGAGCTTGTCTATAATAGTGCCAGTAGCGGCGATAGCGCACACAATATTATCGCGGGTTATTATTGTGCTTTTGGTGCCAGTAATATGTGTCATTCGGCATACTGTTGGCAGAATTGTCACGATCTCTTTGGTTCTGTCGGTTTTCACAGTAAACATGAATACTGCATACTCAATAAACAGTATTCCAAGGAAGAATATATGAAATTAGTTCCGCAAATTATTCGCCACATGCAGGAAACAAAGGAATGGACACAATTCTTTCCACCTTCACTCTCCGCCTTTGGTTACAATGAGTCAGTTGCACAGGAAGAGTTTCCGCTAACAAAAGAAGAAGCTCTAGCCAAAAACTGGCAATGGGATGATTATATTTCGCCTGATCCGCCTTATGCTGATGTTCTTGAGCCCTCTAGTCTTCCCGATCGCATCAAAGATGTCGATGATAGTATTTTGAAAAAGGCTATTCGCTGTGAAAGCTCTGGTAAGCTCTATCGTATTGTTGCCCCTGAATTAACTTTTTATCGTCGTTTTGATATTCCCTTGCCTCGCCGTCATCCAGACACGCGTCATCTGGATCGTCGGGCACTGAGCACGGTTCAACAATTATTTGAATCAACCTGTAGTAAATGTGGCACTCCGCTACGAACCGTATATCCTCCTTCTGATAAGAAATTGGTCTATTGTGTCACTCATTACCAGGAAGCAGTGGAATAAGATGACAATTCATTGATCTCATACCCAAAAAAGAGTAATCTACTGCCACGAAAGTTCTGAGTGTTAAGCATATAAGAGTGCTCTTTTAATGTCTTAATATTTATTCATGCCCAGTACAAAAAGTGCTTCTGTGAAGAAAAAAAAGGTTCCCGTAAAAAAACCTTTAGCTGCTAAGAAAACCAAGAAGTCTGCTGACATATTTCAAGCAGTAGATACCAAGCAATCATTTCCCCATCTGGAACAGGATATCTTAGCTTTTTGGCGTGATGAACAGATTTTTGAAAAAACATTAGAATCACGAAGAGGTGGTAAGAATTTTATTTTCTATGAAGGCCCGCCCACAGCCAATGGTAAGCCTGGAGTACATCATGTATTGGCCCGCGTATTTAAGGATATAATCCTTCGTTATAAAACTATGCAAGGATTTCATATTGAACGTAAAGCCGGTTGGGACACCCATGGTTTACCGGTAGAATTACAAGTAGAAAAAGAACTAGGCATATCAGGCAAAAAACAAATTGAAGAATACGGCATCAAAGAATTCAATCAGAAATGTAAAGATAGCGTGCATACATTTACCAGTGCCTTTGAGGAAATGACCGAAAGAATCGGCTATTGGGTGGATATGAAAAACCCTTACGTGACCTATTCTCCTGAATATATTGAATCAGTATGGTGGACACTCAAGCAAATTTGGGAAAAGGGACTACTTTACCGAGATTTAAAAATCGTGCCTTATTGCTGTCGTTGTGGTACTCCGCTCTCTAGTCATGAAGTAGCTCAGGAATACCAAACAGTTAAAGATCTTTCACTTACTGCTTTATTCAAAGCTAAGCCCAAATCAAAAGTAGTAAAAAAAGATGAGACAGTTTACTTTGCTGCTTGGACCACTACCCCCTGGACACTGATTGGTAATTTGGCATTGGCTGTAGGACCAGATGTCGAATACAGCAAAATAAAAATCAGTGATACTTTGTCATTTATCATCGCCACCGAACGAATCCAAGCTTACCATGATGTATTACCAAAACATCCTGATGGTACACCTAATATTATTATCCAAGATACTTATAAGGGGAGCGAATTGACTGGCATCGAATATGAACCGCCATGGCAGTATTACGACGATGAGAAACCGGGTTGGTTTATCATAGCTGAACCATTTGTCACAACCACTGATGGTACTGGTATCGTGCATATAGCGCTCTATGGTGAAGATGACTTCCAAGTCATTCAAAAGTACGATTTACCACGCATTCAGCATGTAAATAAAGAGGGGAAATTTATTGAGGGCAGCGGACCATATAGTGGTAAATATTTCAAAGAAGAAGGACTCGATGTAGAAATCTTAAAAGATTTAGCCGCTAGAAACTTGTTGCTCAAGAAAGAGAAATACGAACACAATTACCCTCATTGTTGGCGCTGCAAGACACCGTTGATTTATTTTGCCATCAATTCTTGGTTTATTCGCATGTCACAATTGCGTGATAATCTGCTGAAGAATAATGCAGAAATCAATTGGTATCCTGGACATATCAAAGAAGGCCGCTTTGGAAAATGGCTAGAAGAAGTGAAAGACTGGGCTCTCTCGCGTAATCGGTATTGGGGTACACCATTGCCGGTTTGGGAATGTCAAAACTGTGGTAAATATGTCTGTGTTGGTTCACTGGTTGAATTACAAAAGAAGAGTCAAAAAGAATTACCCAAGAATGATGCTGGTGAAATTGATCTCCATCGACCGTATCTTGATGAAGTAATCATCACTTGTGAATTTTGTGGTGGCCCGAGTAAGCGTGTAGAAGAAGTAATCGACTGCTGGTTTGATTCAGGCGCTATGCCTGTGGCTCAAGTGCATTATCCTTTTGATCTTTCAGAAGGAGAGTTCCAAGAGCATTATTTTCCGGCTGAATATATTTGTGAGGCCATCGATCAGACCCGCGGCTGGTTTTATACCTTGCTTGCTGTTAGCACTATCATTTTTGATAAAACACCATAC
>CAZGLA010000071.1:0-6680 GCA_964526575.1 uncultured Candidatus Peribacteria bacterium
CAAGGAAGCATGGCCAATAACTGCCTTGATCCTACGAATGCCTTTTGATGAACTCTCTTCCTTGAGAATTTTAAAGCCTTTTAGTTCTCCAGTATGGTCGACATGAGGTCCTCCACAAATTTCTTTGGAGAAATCACCCATAGTATAGACCTTCACTTTATCACCATACTTGTCTTCAAAGAGACCGATAGCTCCATATTGCTTTGCCTCATCAAGGGTCAATTCTTGCCATGATATAGGAAGATCACGTTTAATCTGTTCATTAACTATGGCCTCAACCTTTTGTTTTTCTTCAACAGTCATTGGCTTTTCAAGATTGAAATCAAAACGTAAGCGTTCTTTGGTGATATTGCTACCTCGTTGCTCAACATGACTGCCTAATACGGTACGTAAAGCTTGATGTAGCAGGTGAGTAGCAGTATGTAGCTTTTTGCTTTCATCAGAATGATCAGCTAAACCACCTAAGAATTTTTGTTCGCTTCCCTGGCGAGAAAGATCTTGATGCTTTTTGAAGGCTTCGTTAAAACTTTGCTCGTCTACAGTTAAACCAGCTTCTTTAGCTAATTCTTTGGTAATCTCAATAGGAAAACCAAATGTATCATAGAGATGAAAAGCATCGACACCTTCAATGACTTTTTGATCACTACTTAAAAGCTGTGTCTCCAGCTTGCGGAATTGCTTGAGGCCATTCTCTAATGTTTTATTGAATTGCTGTTCTTCATCACGTAGTGCTTGTAACAATTCTATAGGATGTTTTTTCAATTCTGGATAAGGTTCTTCATATATACCAATCACAATTGCTGCCAAACGCTCCAGGAAATTACCTTGTATACCCAATTTACGACCATGACGGACAGCGCGACGAATGAGACGACGGAGAATATAACCTTGATCGACATTCGCCGGACGAACACCATCAGCAAGTACAAAAGTAGCGGCACGAATATGATCAGCAATGATACGTTCAGATTGAGTATTATTTTCAGTTGCTAACTCTCTGATTCTTTCAATAATTGGTAAAAATAATTCAGTATCGTAAACCGTAGCTTTACCTTGTAATACAGCTGTTGTTCTTTCTAAACCCATACCGGTATCGACATTCTTTTGTTTCAGCGGCTGGTATGAGCCATCCCCAGTAGCATGGAATTGCATGAAGACATTATTCCAAATCTCCACCCACAATTTGTCTTGAGGATCAAATATTTGCGGAGCTGCTTCATTACCTGTCCAATAAAAAATCTCAGTATCAGGACCTTGAGGACCAGGATGCTTTCCACCAGCAGGCCACCAATTATCTTGCTTACCCAAAAAGGCGATTCGTTCATTGGGAATGCCTAAAGAACGCCATACTTCATATGACTCGATATCTTTCGGCGCGGTGTCATCACCAGCAAAACACGTTACTGCCAGTTTTTCTAAAGGAATACCAAGCTCTTTCGTTAACAATTCAAAACTCATCTCAATAGATTCTTTTTTAAAGTAGTCGCCTAAAGACCAATTACCTAGCATTTCAAAGAAAGTATTGTGGGTAGCATCGCCCACTTCATCAATGTCATCGGTACGTAGGCATTTTTGCACATTAACAAGCCTCACTCCTTGAGGATGCTTTTCACCCATTAGGTAGGGGACAAGTGGATGCATGCCAGCAGTAGTAAACAAAACACTGGGATCATTTTCAGGTACTAGAGAAGCACTGCCTAAAATGGCGTGACTGTGTTTCTTGAAGAAATCGAGATATTTTTTGCGGAGGTCTTTGGCGAGCATAGATATAAGTTCTAAATTCTAAAGCCTGCCCTGAGCAGGGTCGAAGGGTTCTAAGTCCTAAATTGAGAACTCAAACTCAGAAAGATAATACTTAAGCAAGAGGCGATTGTGAAGATGTGTGCTTTCTGCTACATTTCTGCCTCAGTTTTCTCATATATGAAGGAATTTGAAAATCCCATCCCATTCTCCAACCTCGAGGCTATACAATTATGTAGTCAGCCAGCTGCAATTATTGAAGAGTTTTCTCGACGCCAAGGCAATGAACCACAGATTTTTCGCAGGGAAGGTAATGAGTACTTTGCATATAGAATTGTCGTCAGAGACAATGAGATACGTGCTGAATCAGAGGTACAGAAAACTGCAGGTACAGGTCCACAAAAAATTGTCGCCCTAGACTGTGGACCATTCTTCATAGCTCGGAGGGATCTTTCGACTCTTCAAGAAATCCATAGTACTTTTATTAATAAAAGCGAACTTGCTGATATAAAAACCCGTCCCAATATTGGCTGGGAAACACCAAAAACTCATAGGAACAAAGTTTGGGTAGTACCTGATCTGCAGTTTTATTGTGACCACCTTTTATCTCAAATGACTACTATTGCAATTACCCCAGATCAAGATAGACAAACAAGATTTAGAGAATTGAACGTTAGCGCCCAGAGTGGTGCTTTATCGATCAAAGGCCATACTTCGCTACCACGTGGTATGGGTTACTATCATTCATTTCTTGATGAGCTCAGTTTGTTAGCACAGGAAATATGTGGTTTGCATTCTATATTTCAAACCGAGAAGAAAGGGCCAGCTCCTTCACGGCCGGATGGTAGAATCATGGATTTATGCCGTCGCAGTTTCAAACTTATTCTGGCTCCAAGCAGTATTGGAAGCACAGAGGCAATACTATATAAACCATTTACAGATATTCACAGCACGCTTTACTATGCGGTACATCCGAAAAGAAAATGGCATTCTGACGAGAAAACTGAAAAAAATAGGGTGCACTTTTTAGCGGGAAAAACATATGAGATCCATGCTGATGAGCAAATTTATAAAAATGCCCGTGCGGAATGGCGCATTTCTATTGCAGCGACATGCAATCAAGCCTAGCGCATGGATCGGTTTTTTACTTACATGCACATTCGTTATGTATGGTATACTTAATCGATACCAATAATAAAGTTTTATGAGTTCATTAGAGTCTTCTCATTCAGAAGGAGAGAAAATAGAAGTTGCTAAAAGTGAACCACCTCAAGGAAACCCCGAAATAAAAAGGGCATATAATGAGGCTGGAGCTGAAGCAATACGTACCTTATTGGGCAAATTTGAAGGACAGGAAAATCCTGACCAGCTAATGAAAGACTTTGAACATACTTGGCGTATCGTGATCGGTCGCCCTGATCAGTCTGCTAAAGGAAGAATCGACCAAACCCCCGATCTTCCGGCTTATATAAAGGAAGTGGAAGAGAAAAAAGAATATCGAAAAGGATTGATTATGAAGTTAATGAACTCCAGATCGGTATCTGATCCAGCAGTAATACAGAAATTGCTCGATCAGGCAGAAATGGAAGCACATCATGCCTTTAATCAACCGAATGAAGGTTGGCGACTACAGACGCAACAGACTACACTTGAGGGCTATGTGAAGAATCCTATTTATACCGGAAATGCAGATATAGTCCGACTGGTTTTGCAGGGTTCTGAAAAATTGCCTTCAACATCTGATGCTCAACGTATTAAACGGCTACTTGAGCCATACATAAGTGCTCCTGATTCAGTAAAAACTGAATTACTTAAATATATCGATAAAGAGATGCAAGAAGCTAGTCTACATGCCAAGGAAGTGCAGCAGGTGGCACAAGCAAAAATGCTCCCCGATGATCAAAAGAAAGCGGCTTTTGAAAAATATGAAAAAACTTTCCAAGAGCTTGATAGTCTTCGAAAAAACATTGGCGAGTTACTTGATGAATATAGAAAAAGAAAATAAGAATACTGGGCTCAACTGCATCAGCGTTTTGTTTTCTTTAGTTTGTCTTCCAAGTCATCTATCTGATCACGTAATTCAGCGGCTTTTTCAAAGTCCATCTTACTAGCAGCTATATCCATGGCTAATTCTAGTTGCGTAATAACCTTCGCTATTTCTTCTGGAGGAACATCGAGAGCCACTGCTTCTTGCCTCACTGCATTTTTGGAACGAATTTCTTTGATCTCCTTAACAATAGTTTGCGGAGTAATACCATGTTTCTTATTATAGGCGGCTTGAATTTCGCGACGACGATTGGTTTCGCTGATCGCTTTTTTCATGCCATCGGTCATACGATCGGCATACATGATCACTTGCCCATGGACATTACGGGCAGCCCGACCGATAGTTTGAATAAGAGCCATATCGGAACGTAGGAAGCCTTCTTTATCAGCGTCGAGAATAGCTACCAAACTTACCTCCGGTAAATCTAAACCTTCTCGCAATAAATTAATGCCAACAATTACTTCAATTTCTCCCAGACGAAGATCACGCAGAATATCTAAACGAACAAGTGTTTCAATGTCCGAATGGAGATATTTTACTTTGATACCAGCCTCTTGGAGATACTCAGTGAGATCTTCAGACATGCGCTTAGTAAGAGTAGTAACCAATACACGTTCATTGGCTTTGATACGTTTTTGGATTTCAGCAAGCAGATCATCGATTTGATTTTTGGTCGGTTTTACCGTGACTTCAGGATCCAGTACGCCGGTGGGACGAATAAGTTGTTCGACAACTCTGTTTTCAGATTTTTTGATCTCATATTCACGAGGTGTAGCAGATACATAGACCACTTTATTGATTTGTTTTTCAAATTCATCAAACCTTAAAGGCCGATTGTCATATGCTGATGGCATACGGAAACCGTAATCAATCAGATTCTTTTTGCGCGCCAGATTGCCATTATGCATACCACCGATTTGGGGCACAGTAATATGTGATTCATCAATAAACATTAAATAGTCATCAGGAAAATAATCTAAGAGTGTGGCTGGTTGTTCACCGGCAGCGCGATTACTTAAGTAACGTGTGTAATTCTCAATACCACTACAATAGCCAGTCTCCATGAGCATTTCGATATCATATTCAGTCCTTTGCTTGAGACGCTGAGCTTCGACGATTTTACCGATACTAGTTAATTCTTTGGTTCTTTCGTCCAATTCAATTTTGATACCCTCAACCGCCTTGAGGATTTTCTCTCGAGAAGTAACTGTATGTTTCGCCGGATAAATTTCTATTGATTTTAATTCAGCAATAATTTCACCAGTTAGCGTATCAAATTCATCGAGAGTTTCCATTTCATCACCAAAGAAACTGATACGAATCGCGGTATCACTGTAGGTGGGATAAATTTCGACTACATCACCATGAGCGCGAAAAGTACCCCGGGTAAAAGCAATATCATTACGCTTATATTGTAAATCAGCTAGATGGCGCAGTAACTTTTCGCGTTTATATTGCATACCCACTTCAAGCTTTTCAGCAACATTGCCATATTCTTCCACATCACCTAAACCGTAAATACAGGATACAGAAGCAACAATAATTACATCTCGTCTTGTTAATAAGTTCTTTGTAGCAGCATGGCGATACTTGTCTATTTCTTCATTGATAGAAGCATCTTTTTCTATATACGTATCAGAACGAGCAATATAGGCCTCCGGCTGATAATAGTCATAGTAAGACACGAAATAATTCACAGCATTTCCTGGAAAAAACTCTTGAAATTCACCCCATAGCTGGGCAGCCAAAGTTTTGTTGTGGGCCAAAACAATAGTTGGTTTTTGTAATTGGTTAATAACATTGGCCATGATAAAAGTCTTACCGGTACCGGTAGCACCAAGTAATACTTGATGATCATGTTTCTTTTTCACACCTTCAAGGAGCTGTTCCAATGCCTTTGGCTGGTCACCAGTCAATTCATACGGCGCCACTAATTTAAAAGGTTTATTGTCCATGGAAAAAGTTCTAAGTTCTAAATTCTAAGTTCAAAGTTGAACTCAAAAAACACGTGCGAGCATAGTAGCACAAGTAAGTTTAAAATTTAAAGTTTAAAGTTTAAAATTAACTCAACTTAAAACTTAATACAGTTTCTCGTTGACACTTCGGACTTTGCTCGCTCCAGAGGCCCTCCGAAGGCGGGTAAACGGGCGGGCGGTGCCCCGAAGGGGACCCTTTTGGGTCAGGCTACCGAACAGTCTTACCACGAGATGCCTCGAATCCTCCCGCATGGGCGGGATGACTTCGGCATGACAAGGCGATATTGATTTTTCCTCCACTCAAGTCATACTTCGAACCAGATTATGCCAAGTCTCATGCCCAGCCCAATTAGCACATCTTGTGATAAATGTTCGGAAAAGTTTGTCATCACTACCCAAGAACAAGATTTCTTCCAGAAGATTGCGCCAACGTTTGATAATGAGCGATTCGATATTCCATTGCCCAAGTCATGTCCTCGCTGTCGTAGAAAGAGGCGTCATGCTTTTCGTAATGAAAGAAATCTCTATCAAAGAAAATGTGACCTGTGTCATGAAGATATGGTCAGCATTTACAATGAAAAGAAACCTTTTCCAGTGTATTGTCCTGATTGCTGGTGGAGCGACAAGTGGGATCCCATGTCGTATGGGCGTGATTTTGATTTTTCTCGGCCATTTTTTGAACAATTCGCAGAACTATTTCACCAAGTCCCTAAGCTTGCATTGATAAAGGCAAATGATGAGAACAGTGAATATAACAATAGTGTTGGTGGACTGAAAAATTGTTATCTCACCTTTGATGGAGGAATGTCGCAAGACTGCTATTATGGTCAAACTTTCGACACGATCAGAGACTGTGTAGATTTTCTTTCTTTGCAAGACTCTGAGCTGTGTTATGAGTGCAACAATTGCAATAATTG
>CAZGLA010000072.1:0-5433 GCA_964526575.1 uncultured Candidatus Peribacteria bacterium
TCGTAAAAATGAAAACAAGGATACTCCCGCATTGAACTACTTCACCATAGATCTTACCGGTCTAGCTCGAAGCGGTAAAAAACTCGATCCTATTGTTGGCCGGGATAAAGAAATTTCTCGCGTCATTGGTATTTTGAATCGTCGTACCAAAAATAATCCTATTCTTATCGGTGAACCAGGTGTAGGTAAAACAGCTATAGCTGAAGGTTTGGCCCAAAAGATAGTTGCGGAAGATGTACCAGACACTCTCCTTGGTAAGAGAATTTTGACTCTGGACATGGCAGCAGTAGTAGCCGGCACCAAATATCGCGGTGAATTTGAGGAACGTATCAAAGCTATCATCAATGAAGCTCGTGATGCCGGAAATATTCTGCTTTTTATCGATGAATTTCATACTATTATCGGGGCTGGTGGTTCAGAAGGCAGTATGGATGCTGCCAATATTTTGAAACCTTCGCTCTCTCGTGGTGAAGTTCAAGTCATTGCTGCTACCACACTGGATGAATACCGTAAATATATTGAAAATGATGCTGCATTAGAGAGACGTTTTCAATCAGTAATGGTAGATGAACCGAGTGTTGATGACACAGTGCAAATTCTTCATGGCCTCAAAAAAGCATTCGAAGAACATCATCAATTGGAAATTTCCGAAGAAGCAATTTATGCAGCGGTGCATATGTCCAAGCGCTATATCGGTGACCGTTTCTTACCTGATAAAGCTATTGATCTTATCGATGAGGCAGCATCTCAAAAGGGTGTACGCTCCCATCGCACCACTGATAATTTGAAGAAATTACAGAAAAGATTGGGTACAATTATTGCTCAAAAAGAACAAGCGGTTGCGCAGCAAGATTATGAAAAAGCTGCCAGCCTCCGGGAGAAAGAAGTAGCCGTCCATACTGACATGGCTAAAGAAAAAATAGTGAGTACCCCAAAGAAACCTCAGAAAGAAACAGTAACTTCGGAAGACATCGCTCGTGTTATCGGTTTGATGACCGGTATTCCTATCACTCGCCTACTCAAAACTGAAAGTGAAAAATTGAAAAACCTGGAAAAAGCTTTGGAAAATCAGGTTATTGGTCAAGAAGAGGCTATCTCTGCCATTTCTCGAGCTATTCGTCGTTCCCGCGTGGGCTTGGCCAGTCACAATCGTCCTATCGGTTCCTTTATTTTCCTAGGACCTACTGGTGTCGGTAAAACCGAATTGGTAAAATCACTAGCTCGCGAAGTATTTAGTACTGAAGAGGCGGTGATTACCGTAGATATGAGTGAGTTTATGGAACGCCACAATGTTTCTCGTCTCGTCGGTGCTACTCCCGGCTATGTGGGCTATGAAGAAGGCGGTCAATTGACCGAAGCGGTGCGTCGTCGGCCTTATTCAGTAGTACTTTTTGATGAAATTGAAAAAGCACATCCCGATGTATTTCATCTCATGCTACAAATCTTGGAAGAAGGACGTCTTACTGATGGTCGCGGTCGTAAAGTTGATTTCCGTAATACGATTATCATCATGACTTCCAATATCGGCGCTCAAAAGTTGACTAAGGAAGCAGCTCGCATTGGTTTTACCAGTGATGATGAAATAAGCGAAGAAGCAAAACACTATGACAAGATCAAGAGCACAGTTTTAGAGGAATTGAAAACTCACTTTACCCCTGAATTCTTAAATCGTATTGATCAAACTATAGTATTCCATCCACTGAGCAAAGCTAATATATCTGCTATCGTCAAACTCGAATTACAGAAATTACAAAACCGTTTAAATGACCATCATCTGAGTTTGAAATTCAATCAGAAAGCCGAAGATTTCCTAGTTGAAAAAGGCTATAGCAAAGAGTTTGGTGCTCGCCCTATGCGTCGTGCTATTCAAGAATACGTGGAGGATCCGCTATCTGACGGTTTGCTTATCAATGGAATCAAGCCATATGACACGATCAGCTTCAACGTTGGTCCTGATAAGCAAAAACTGACCTTCACCGTTTTGAAAAAGCCCAAAAAGAAAGTAGCAAAGGTTTAATCTTTTAATCTAGTTTTAATCTTTGCTTTGTTATAGTACATTAAGAGATACTTTAATTTTATGAAGATTCTTTTAGTGGAAGACGATCCGGAGTCAGCAATTTCAGCCAAGGAAGCACTCATGAAAGCTCGTCATGGTGTAGATATCATTACCGACGCAAGCCAGGTGCTTTACTCGCTCAAAATCAATCATTACGACTGCATCGTTTTGGATCTTATTATTGGTGAAAATACTGGAGCAGATATATGTCGCCAAATCCGCACTAACAACGATACTATTTCCATCATTGTTTATTCGGTACTCAAAGACCCTTATACCAAAGTCATTGTCTTGGAGGCTGGTGCCGATGATATGGTCAGCAAGGATACACCATTCCCTGAGGTACTCGCTCGTATCCAAGTAGCAGTACGTCGAAAGTCTAAAACATTTGCTCATCATGCTTTAACATTTCAAAACTTAAAGCTTGATACTCTGAGTAAGGAAGTTACTCTGCAAGGTTATGTAGTATCCCTTTCTCACAAAGAATATCAGCTCTTGGAAGTCTTGATGCAAACGCCAGAAAAAGTATTTTCTCGCCAAGAAATCCTCGAACAAATCTGGGATATGCATGTTGATCCATTCACCAACAAAGTTGACGTATATGTCAATTTCTTACGCAAAAAATTGAAACAATACACCCCGGATCATGAAAAGTATCTACAAACCGTCCGTGGTTTTGGTTATAGATTAGCGTGGAGATAAGCCCAAGTTCTAAGTTCTAAATTCTAAGTTCAAAATGGAATTACATAGAGACAAGTTAATAGCAGCGCTGACACCAATAGCATTCTTTCGGGCAATCAACGGCTCTTATGATTTGGATAATCTTCGTTATCTAACATACAAAGAACAACTCACCGATGAGGAATGGCAAGAATTTCTGCTTTTTTATAAAGAAAAACTTCAAGAAGAATACGTTCGTAATCAACAACAAAAAAACCAGCATGAAAGTTTACAGCAGAAGTTAGCTGAGAAAATCGCTCATTTAAAAAAGATTGCCGAGTCGATACCAGAAATAACTGATATCCTGTTAGTTAATTCTTATGCTCTCGGCTCTCTCAAAGAAAGCAGTGACATTGATGTACTGGTCATTACCAAGCCAGATGTGCTCTGGTGGACTCGCTTAAAATTAACTGCTGCCTTGGAACTAGCGGGAATTCGTCGTAAACCTGGTCACATAGAAGAACAATTCTGTCTCAGTTTTTTCATCACTGAAAACGCGATGGATATGAGCAGGATTGCTCTTGAAGATGACCTTTATTTACATTTCTGGACACCTTCTGTGGTTTCTCTTTTGGGTAGTACAACGAATCAATGGCAAGAAAGTAACAGATGGCTACAGCATATTTTCCCACTTGTGCGTTCGCGCCATGGCGCGAACGTTACACACGCGCCGCGGCGCGTGCCACCATTGTCTCGTTTTCTAAATTTTCTCGTTCGTCCCCTCATGAAATGGCGTCATCAAACTCAAAGCAAAAAACTCGGTCATGAGGCCTCAATTGTTGTTTCAGATACTATGTTCAAATTCCATAATCTCGACCGCCGCCAGCACTACAAAGAACAAACATTAAAAGAATTACATCATCTCTTACAATTAGTACGTTGAATAATTAAATTTTAAAATACCCTGTTCGCTTCAAAACCAGAAACAAATTATAGTGCAGATATGGATAAATCTTCCTAAACCTTGACGGTGAATAAAAACTCACCTACACTTCCGCCTGTCCTTAACTTTTTTAAATTCTGTACAGGTGCAAGATCTTGCGCCTCCTACCACCTCACCTCCTCAATTTTACATTTTACACTTTACATTTTACATTTTTAATCTCTATCTTATGTCAAATACAGATAAACCATCTCTCAACAAAGATAAAAAGCGTGCGATTGAATTAGCATTAAGCCAGATCGAAAAACAATTCGGCAAAGGCGCTATTATGACTATGTCAGACTCTAATAGAGGAAACGTAGAAACAATTTCGACCGGGTGTCTCTCTCTCGATATCGCTATGGGTGGCGGTATGCCTAAAGGCCGTATTATTGAAATCTTCGGACCGGAATCATCAGGCAAAACCACACTGAGCCTCCATGTTGTAGCTGAATGTCAAAAAACCGGTGGTATGGCCGCATTCATCGACGCTGAACATGCTTTTGATCCTGAATATGCCAAAAGAATCGGTGTTGATACGGAAAATCTTCTCATCTCTCAACCAGACAATGGCGAACAAGCGTTGGATATTACTGAAACACTTGTACGCTCGGGGGCTATCGATGTCATTGTCATCGACTCTGTCGCCGCTCTCGTACCTAGATCAGAAATCGAAGGTGAAATGGGAGACAGTCATATGGGACTACAAGCAAGACTCATGAGTCAGGCGCTTCGTAAATTAACTGGCATTGTGAGTAAGTCAGGAACAACTATTATTTTTATCAATCAATTGCGTCAAAAGATCGGTATTATGTTTGGTAATCCAGAAACCACCACTGGCGGTAATGCATTAAAATTCTACGCCTCTATTCGTATTGATGTTCGCAAAGCCGAGAAAATTGAAATCGGCACGGGCGATAATCGTGAAATCATTGGCAATCATACCAAGGTTAAAATAGTGAAGAACAAAGTTGCTGCTCCTTTTCGCACCGCTGAATTTGATATTCTTTATAATGAAGGTATTTCTAAAGCTGGAGATATTATTGAGATCGGTAGTAAATATAATATCATTGAAAAGTCTGGCAATTTTTACAGCTATGGAGAATTAAAGATCGGCCAAGGTAAAGAAAATGCTCGCCTATTCTTGAAACAAAATCCTCGACTCATTGATGAAATTACTGTCAAAATCAAAGAGGCACTCAAAGAAGAGAAAGTAAAGGCGCAAAATCCTGCTCCCCAACCCACAACCCCAACCATCACCATGGACGATATGGAGATTACTATTGAAAAAGTACCCACAAAGAGCAAGAATAAAGCTTGAACAGCGGCCGTGTAAAGGGCATGATTAATCATGCCCATACTACCCAAAGGCCAACTTAAGACGTCCCCCGACATGAAAGTCATCCTCTCCGGCAACAAACCCACAGCAGACTCTACCCATATTGGCAATTACTTTGGCGCCATCAAACAGTTTGTCGATCTACAAAAACCGGAGAATGAAAATCTTTATTTCATTGCCAATTATCATGCACTGACAACGGTTAAGAACAAAAAAGAGCTGGAAGATAATACTTGGGCAATGCTTCGGGAATATATAGCATATGGGTTAGATCCAAGAGAATCAATTATTTTTTTACAATCAGATGTCCCTGAAGTGACAGAATTAGCATGGATACTCAATTGCTTGACACCAATGGGGTTGCTTGAGCGTGCACACGCCTATAAAGATGCTATG